>JAYSWK010000188.1:0-5031 GCA_043718085.1 Rhodobacterales bacterium | reverse complement strand
AGCGGGAAGCCGACCGTCTGGCGTCAGAATCGGTGCGGATGCGCTTTATCGGCGACCGCTCCAAGCTGGCCCCCAAGTTGCAGCGCCTGATGGAGGGGATCGAACGGCGCACCTCGGCCTTTTCGCGGCTGAACCTGACCGTGGCGATCAATTACGGCGGCCGCGACGAGATGGCCCGCGCCATCCGTGCCATCAGTGCCGATGTGGCGGCGGGCGTGTTGCGCCCCGACGAGGTGAACGAGGCGCTGATCTCGGCCCGCCTTGACACGGCCGATCTGCCGGACCCGGATCTGGTGATCCGCACCTCGGGCGAGACGCGGACCTCGAACTTCCTGCCCTGGGCTGCGGCCTATGCGGAATATGAGTTCACCCCCACGCTGTGGCCCGATTTCACCCCGGCCGAGCTGGCCGAGATCGTGGGGCGCTTTGGCAACCGCGAGCGGCGTTTTGGCGGGGTCGCCACGGCATGAGCGTGGCCCGATGAGCCTGTCCGACCGCTGGTCTGATCGCTGGTCCGATCTGGGCACCAGGGTGACCTCGGCTCTGGTTTTGTTGATCGCGGGGGGCTTGGGAGTTGCGGCGGGGGGCGTGGTCTTTTTGCTTCTGGTCGTGCTGGCTGTGGCCGGGATGATGTGGGAGCTGGCCCATATGTCGGGGCGGCAGGCAGGTGGGTTCTGGCTGGATATTGCCATGGCCGTGCTGGCGGCGCTGTGTCTCTTGCTGTGGTCGGTGCTGGTGTGGCCGCCCTTGGCCTGGGGCCTTCTGGGACTGCCCGGGTTGGTGTTGCTGGTGACACAGCGCCGCGACGCCTGGATCATCGCCCTTTATGCGCTGGGCCTGATGGTGGCCGCTGCGGGATTTGTGCTGCTGCGCACGGCGGGGGTGGCGGGGTTCCTGTGGCTTCTGGCCGTGGTCATCACCTCGGATGTGCTGGGCTATTTTGCGGGCCGGTTGATCGGGGGGCCGAAATTCTGGCCCCGGATCAGCCCGAAAAAGACCTGGTCGGGCACCATAGCGGGCTGGATCGGGGCGGTTCTTGTCGGGCTGGCCTTCTGGCATTTCACCGATGCGCCGCCGGTGTTGCTGGTTTTGTCGCCGCTGATCGCCGTGGCGGGTCAGTTTGGCGATATTGCCGAAAGCTGGCTGAAACGCCGCGCCGGGATCAAGGACGCCTCGAACCTGATCCCCGGACATGGCGGGCTTCTGGACCGGTTTGACGCGCTTTTGGGGGCCATGCTGGCCGTGCAGCTTGTCATGCTGCTGGCAGGCGGGTTGACCTGACCCATGCGACGCATTTCCGTCTTTGGCGCGACAGGCTCGGTGGGGGAAAGCACCTTTGATCTGTTGATGCATCAGGGGGGGCCTGCGGCGTTTCACACCGTGGCCCTGACGGGCGCGCGCAATGTGCGACGACTGGCCGAGATGGCGCGTGCCCTGCGGGCCGAGATTGCCGTGACGGCGGATGTGGCCTGCCTGGACGATCTGCGCGCGGCGCTGGCGGGCTCGGGGGTCGCGGTCGCCGCCGGGCCGCAAGCCTTGGCCGAGGCGGCGTGCCGCCCGGTTAACTGGGCCATGTCGGCCATTGTCGGGGCGGCGGGGTTGCAGCCGGGCCTTTTGGCGTTGAAGCAGGGGGCGGTGCTGGCTTTGGCCAACAAGGAAAGCCTGGTCACTGCGGGCCCTTTGATCATGGACGCCGCTGTGCGCCACGGCGGGCGCATCCTGCCGGTGGACAGCGAGCATTCCGCGATTTTTCAGGCGCTGACCGGCGAAGACATCGCCACGGTCGAACGGATCGTGCTGACCGCATCCGGGGGCGCACTGCGCGACTGGCCCATCGAGCGACTGGCCCAGGCCACCCTGGCCGAGGCCTTGGCCCATCCCAATTGGGTCATGGGCCAGCGCATCACGGTGGACAGCGCCTCGATGTTCAACAAGGCCATGGAAGTCATTGAAACGCGCGAGTTCTTCGGGGTCGCGCCGGACCGGATCGAAGTGATCATCCACCCCGAATCGCTGGTGCATGCGCTGGTTGGGTACCGGGACGGCGCCTTGATGGCGCATCTGGGCGCGCCCGACATGCGCCATGCCGTGGGCTATGCGCTGAACTGGCCCATCCGCCAGCCCCTGCCAGTGGCGCGGCTTGATCTGGCCCAGGTCGGCGCGCTGACCTTCCGTGCCCCCGACACCGAACGCTATCCCGCGCTGCGGCTGGCGCGCGAGGTGATGGAGGTGCGCGGCCTGGCCGGGGCGGTGTTTACCGCGGCCAAGGAAGTGGCGCTGGATCTTTTCATTGGCGGGCGTATCGGCTTCATGGACATGGCGGGCCTTGTCGAGGCCACGCTTGCCAAGGTTTCAGCCGAGATCAGCCTTGGAAAAGCCGCGAGCGCGTTGGAAGACATTCTGGCAGTTGACCAGTTGGCCCGCATCAGGGCGCTTGAAGCAAAAGGGGTGGGTCGGAATTGGAACTTTCATCGCTGACATCGGCGCTGGGCGGCGGGGTGCAGGCCGTGCTGGCGCTGATCGTCGTGATCGTGATCGTGGTGACGGTCCATGAGTTTGGCCATTACATCGTGGGCCGGCTGTGCGGCATCCATGCCGAGGTCTTTTCCGTCGGATTTGGTCGCATCCTGTGGTCGCGGGTGGACGCCCATGGCACGCGCTGGCAATTGGCCGCGATACCCTTTGGCGGTTACGTCCGGTTTCTGGGCGATGCCGATGCGGCCTCGCGTCCGGGGCAGGTGTCGGGCCTCAGCGCGGCCGAGCGGCGCCATACGATGCCCGGCGCCCCGCTTTGGGCCCGTGTGGCCACTGTGGCGGCCGGCCCCGCCTTCAACGTCATCCTGACGCTGGTGCTGGCCACCGGGCTTTTGCTGTGGTCCGGGGTCGAGGAAGGGTCGAACCGCATTTCCGGCGCGGAATCCCTGGCCGCCACGCCCGCGCCCTTTCTGCCCGGTGACCGTATTCTGGCCATGAACGGCCAAGAGACGCCGGATTTCACGGCAATGAACAAGATCGGCCATGATCTGATGGATCAGGCCAGTGTCAGCTATACGGTCGAGCGCGATGGCAAGACCCAGGTGCTGAGCGGTCCGAACCCGGTTCCGCCGCGCGCCAGGGCCATCTATCCCAATTCTGCCGCCGAAGCGGCCGGGCTGCAGATCGGCGACCTGATCCTGACGGTCGCAGGTCAGAAGATCGCCGGTTTCGACCAGATGCCGCCCCTGGTCGCGGCGTCCGAGGGCAAGCCCGTGCCAATGACCATTCAACGCGGCACCGAAGTTCTGGCGCTGTCGCTGTCGCCCACCCGGTTTGACCTGCCCACGGCGGAAGGCGGGTTCGAGACCAAATGGCTGATCGGCATCAGCGGCGGGCTGTTGTTCGAACCCGTGATCCGTCAACCGGGCCTGGGCGAGGCCGCAGGCATTGCGGTCGACAACATCTGGCTGATGATGAAGCTAAACTACAACGGCGTGGTGCAGATGATTGCGGGCGGGATCAGCACCTGCAACCTGTCCAGCCCCATCGGCATGGCCAAGGCCGCCTCGGCGGCCGTCAATGCGGGCTTCACCGCCTTTCTAAGCACGGTCGCGCTGATGTCGCTGGGGATCGGGCTGGCCAATCTTCTGCCCATCCCCGTCCTGGATGGCGGGCATCTGGTGTTCTATTTCTACGAAGGCATCACGCGGCGCAAACCCAATGCCAAGGCCCAGCAGGTGCTGATGACCCTGGGGCTGGTGCTGTTGCTGGGGCTGATGCTGTTCGCGGTGTCGAACGATCTGTTCCTGTGCCGCTGACCCTGCGGCCAGTGCGATTTCCCGGAAGAAATCGCATCAAGGCCTGATCGGGCCTTGTCCCGGAATTTTCGAAAAGTCCGGGTTGCGCGGTGCGTGCCACTTGCGCGCCCCTTTTATCCACAGGTTTTTACGCGCAATCCCGCCCGCGTGCTTCACCGGCCCCAAAGCGCCCGTCCCAAGCTTTTGACATCGCCTTGTCTAGAAGCTAGGCAGTGGATGAACATGGGATGATGGAACGGGGCAGGACATGACGATCAGGACAGGCGCCAGGCTTTGGCTTTCTGCGCATGGCGATCGCTTCGGCAGGGGGATGCGCGGGGCCACGGTGGCCCTGTTGCTGACCACCGCGCTTTTGCCGCCGGCCACCCCTGCCTGGGCGCAAAGCTACAACTTTTCGGATGTCGTGATCGAGGGCAATACCCGCGTCGATGCCGCCACCATCCTGGCCTTCGCCAAATTGCCCAAAGGGGCGGCCATCACCGCTGCGGCCCTGAACGACGCCTATCAGCGCATCGTCAATTCCGGCCTGTTCGAAAGCGTCGTGCTGGATCCGCAAGGCGGCACTCTGGTGATCCGGGTCACCGAATTGCCGATGCTGGATGTGGTCGATTATCAGGGCAACAAGCGGCTGAAGGACGATGACCTGATCGGGGTGACCAAGTCGCGCAGCCGTCTGGTCTATTCCCCGGCCCAGGCCGAGGCCGATGCCGCCGCCATTGCCGAACTTTACCGCGCCAGGGGCCGCATGGCCGCCACCGTGACCCCGCGCATCATTCGCGGCACGGACAACCGCGTGTCGCTGGTCTTCGAGATCAGCGAAGGGGCGGTGACCGAGGTGCAGCGCCTGAATTTCGTCGGCAACCGCGACTTTTCCGACTACCGCCTCCGCCAGCTTTTGCGCACCAAGCAGGCGGGCATCCTGCATGCCCTGATCCAGCGCGACACGTTCGACGAGGGGCGGCTGGAGCTGGACCAGGAGCTTTTGCGCAATTTCTACCTGTCGCGCGGCTATATCGACTTTCAGATCCTGGATGCGACGGCCGAATATGCCCGGGACCGGGATGCGACCTTCCTGACCTTCACCATTCAGGAAGGCCGCAGCTTCAAGATCGGCAAGGTGGACACCATTTCCGAGGTCGAGGGTCTGGATCCCGCCGCCTTTGACAAGGTGCGCCGCCTGCGCACGGGCGTCACCTATTCGCCCAATGTCGTGGACAACAACGTGGCCGCGATGGAG
>JAYSWK010000187.1:0-5032 GCA_043718085.1 Rhodobacterales bacterium | reverse complement strand
GCAACTGCCCGATGACAAGTTGATAATCCATCGCATCCCCCGCCGTTTGCGTCAGCCTAACAGCAAAGCCCGCAGAATTTCCACAAAGAACGCAAGGTGACCAGGGGTGGCCAGTTCCGGCTTGCGCCGCTGTGCCAAAAGTGGCGTTCACGGCCAACGCAGCTATCCGGCGAGGTGGGCGATGACCGCATCAATCGCATTCAGCGTGTAGACGTTGAAATACGGGGTGTCGGCCTCGGGCTGGCTGGATTGCTTGACGATCGCGACATCGTGCTGCCGGTCGATATAGATCCATTGCCCGTTCACCCCCAGCGCCATGAAAGCCTGGTGTCCCGGCGTGTTTCTGACCCACCATTGTGCCCGGTAACTCCAATAGCCATCGCCAAATGCACCTTCGGCATTCGGGACTTGCAGAAAGGCCGTGGTCGAGCCGCCCTTCGCAATCGTGTCGAAAACGCCGGGCGCTATCACCTGGGCGCCGGCAATTTGCCCGCTGGCCAGGGCCATCGCGGCAAACCGCGTCAGATCCTGCGCAGTGGCGTTCAGCCCGCCACCGGCAAAAATGACGCCTGCGGGGTCGACCATGACATGGGCATCGCCATCGGTGCCGATCCTGGACCAGATCCGGCGTTCCAGAAGCTGGATATAGCTTTGCCCGAACAGACGGTTCACCGCCCAGTTCAGCACATCGGTCTTGGGCGTCTGATAGACAAAGGCGGCCCCGTGCGGATGGCTGTCATCGGAGGCCAGGGCACTGACAAAGGCGTAAATGCTGTCCGCACCGGCCGAACCTTCTGTCTTGAGGCCCGCGCCCAGGACGGCGGCGTAATCGTGGACCTCGGCCTTGGGGTCGGCGTAATCCTCGTTGAAGCGGATCGAGGCGGTCATGTCCAACACCTGTCCGAACGTGGCCAAGGCAAAGCCGCTGTTGGCCAATTCGGGCAGGATGCTGACGATCGGCGTGTCCTCGGTCACCAGACCTTCGTCAATCGCCATCAAGGCGAAAAGACCGACAAAGGATTTGGTGCAGCTGAACATGATATGGGGCTGTCGGGCGGTCATGCCGTTCAGGAAGCGTTCATAAACCACCTGGCCTTTGGTGATCACGACGAAACTGTCGGTGAAGGTCTGGCGCAGGAAGGTGGCGAAATCCGCGACGGAACCGTCTTGCCGCGTCACGTTGATCCCGTCGATCCGGGCGTCGATCAACCTTGGAATATCAATGGGTTTTGCGGCAGGGCGCACGGCGGCGGTCGGCCAGATCGCCCGCATGTTCTGATAGGCCCAGCGATTGTAGGGCGGCACCCAAAGCCCGTTCGCACGGGTCACGCGCTTGTCCGGCGGGGGCGGGAACCCTTGCATCAATTGCAGGTCAAGATGTGACGCGGTGTCGAAAGGGTCTGTCGCGGACATGGTCGCCTATCCTTGGTGAGAGCCGTGTCCAAGCCTCGCGTGACGACCCGCAAAAGGCAAGGGTTGCCCGGCTGGCGGCAGCGAAAGCCGTCGTTGCGATGGCAGGGTGGCGCGGCTGTCAGGTCATGCCGCGGTTCGCGGCCTGGCGGATGAAAACTTGCCCGACTGTTCCCTGGGGAACAGCAAGGCCGCCATCCGCCTGCTAGCAAGGGGGGGATGGAGATTGCCCGCTGCGCCGACCCGACGCCCGGCAGCCTTCATTGCGATACGCGAAAAGACGGGGCCGACCAATGAATGCGATATTGACTGGGCGTGCAGGGACAAAAGCGCAGGATCTGCGCCTGTGCATCGCGCGGGGGCCCAGGCATGGCAGCCATCCGATCGAGGGGGCGCGCCCGTGACCCTGCCGGCATTTTTCGACAAGATGTCGGCACTTGATCTGCCGTTCCCGGAAACGGTGGTCACATCGCATGCCACCCGTTCGGACGCAGGTTTGGTAGTTTTTTTCAATTTTCATCAGGATGTTACCTTGCCGCCCCACGCCCATGGCCACCAATGGGGCATGGTGATCGAGGGTGAAATGGCGCTGATGATCAACGGCACGACGCGCCGCTACGGGCCGGGCGACACGTACGACATTGCCCCCGGCGTCACGCATTCCGCTGTCGTGAAAGCCGGGACCTATGTGCTGGACGTTTTCGCCGAACCGGACCGTTACCCGATGAGAAACCGACAAGCCGAAAGCGCGGTGCAGATGAACAGCGCGCCGTGAAATTCGGGGCCGGGTTTTGCCACGGCCCTGCCCCATGACCAACCGCCGAACTTGTGCCAACACCGACCGAGGTCGGACCATGAAAAGAACCAAGCCATGACATTTGCCTATCTGAACGACAATTCTGAAACCTGGGCCTTGGACCCGTTCGCCCATCACCCCGAGTTGCGGGGCAAGATCGCAGACCCGCTGGGCTCGTTCCGCCGCAGTTTCAATGTCGAGACGCTGATCAAGCCACAGCCCCGGACCCAGGGCCCGCAAGGCTGGGCCTATCGCGACGATGTCCACGAAGCCGACCGCGCCCGGATTCTGGCCGAACATGGCCCCGGCGAACTTTGGGTTTTCGCTTATGGCGCGTTGATGTGGGACCCGGCCATTCGCTTTTCCGACGTGCGGCGCGCCACTGTTCACGGCTTTGCCCGCCGCTTCATCCTTGTGGACGACAGGGGCGGGCGGGGCACCCGGCACGCGCCGGGGTTGATGGCGGCGCTGGACCATGGCGATGCCTGTCACGGGCTGATCTTTCGGATTGCGGCTGACGAGGTCGAGGCCGAAACCGAGGTTCTATGGCGGCGCGAACTGGTGGGTCCGGGTGTCCGGGCCGCCTTTGTGCCAGCCGTGGTGGATGGCAGGCCGATCAAGGCGCTGAGCTTTGTCGCTGACCATCGCGCCTACGCGATCCGCCCTGACATGACGCGCAGCGAACAGATCCGCCACTTGGCCCAAGGGTCCGGTTTTCTGGGCACAAGTCTTGCCCATCTGGAAAGCACCGTCCGCCAATTCGCGCGTCTGGGCATTGCCGATGCGGAGTGTTCGGGCCTGCTGAAAGCGGTCAAGTCCTACTTGGCGCAGGGCAAGGCGGTTGTCGGATCGGGCAAGAGCGGACCGGCAGCTTTGGTCTGACCCTGGGCCGAACGCCGGGGCGGATACTTCGCGGGGAACCAAGTCAGAATCGGACCTGCGTTCTGGTGTGCCATGTGCTTGCCGCAGCCCCAACCATCCGCATCCCGGCAAAGCCAAAGGGCTTAGGTGTTGCCACCTAAGCCCTTGGAGTGGTTGGTGAGCCGGTCGGGGTTCGAACCCGAGACCTACTGATTAAAAGTCAGTTGCTCTACCAGCTGAGCTACCGGCCCACTGCGCGGCTAGCTACGGAAAGCCGTAGGGGACGTCAAGCCCGATTGCCGATTAATTCAAAAAAGCGTGGTGCGTGGCGAAAGGGCCTGAACTTCTACCCAGCGGCGCGGCCGGTTGGGCAGGTTGCCCGGGCCGAAGGGGAATGGCTGGCCAAAAGCCGGTGCAAGGCCTATATGGCCCCCATGACCAAAGCAGATGCGCCACAGGGCCTTGGCTTCATCAAGATGCATGGAGCAGGCAATGATTTCGTCGTGATCGACTCGCGTGGGGGCGAGGCGGTGGTGACGGCTGGGCTGGCGCGGGCGCTGGGGGATCGCAACCGGGGTGTGGGCTTTGACCAGCTGGCCGAGATAAGGTCCAGCGACAGCGCCGATTTCGCGTTGGATTTCTGGAACAGCGACGGCACGATGGCCGAGGCTTGTGGCAACGCCACACGCTGTGTCTGTGACATCGTCATGGCCGAGACGGGACGCCAGTCCGTGACCCTGACCACGGCACGGGGCACGTTGCGGGCCCTGCGCCGGGCGGACGGGCTGGTGTCGGTCAATATGGGTGTGCCGCAGACCGCGTGGCAAGAGATCCCGCTGGCCGCCCCTGCCGATCCCTTGCATCTGCCCCTGCCCGGCGATCCCGTGGCGGTGAACATGGGCAACCCGCATTGCGTGTTCTTTGTGCCGGATGCCGAGGCGGTCGATCTGACCGGCCTAGGCCCGCGTTTTGAAACCGATCCGTTGTATCCCCAGCGCACCAATGTCGAATTTGCCAGCCTGACCGGCCCGAACCATTTGCGGATGCGGGTGTGGGAGCGTGGAACCGGCGTCACTTTGGCCTGTGGCTCGGGTGCCTGTGCGGCGGCGGTGGCGGCCCATCTGCGCGGGCTGACGGGGCGGCTGGTCACGCTGCAGCTGGACGGCGGTGTGCTGGAGGTGGATTGGCGCGAGGATGGGGTGTGGATGGCGGGTCCGGTGGCGCGGGTCTTCGCGGGCTGGATCGACGCTGAATTTCTGGACGCTTTCGCATGAACGCCCCGGTTTTCGCCACATTGGGTTGCCGTCTGAACGCTTACGAATCCGAGGCGATGAAAGAGCTTGCCGCAGCTGCCGGACTGCAGAACGCCGTGATCGTCAACACCTGTGCGGTGACCAGCGAAGCGGTGCGCAAGGCCAAGCAGGAAATCCGCCGCCTGTCGCGCGACAATCCGGGCGTGCCCATCATCGTGACGGGCTGTGCCGCGCAGACGGAACCGGAAACCTTTGCCGCGATGCCCGAAGTGTCGCGTGTCATCGGCAACCACGAAAAGATGCAGGCCCAGACCTGGGCCGGGATCGCGGCACCCGATTCGGCCGGAAGCGACCTGATCGGCGTCACCGAAAAGATCCAGGTCGATGACATCATGTCGGTGCGCGAAACCGCGGGCCATCTGATTGACGGCTTTGGCCGCCACCGGGCCTATGTTCAGGTGCAAAACGGCTGCGATCACCGCTGCACCTTTTGCATCATCCCGTTTGGCCGTGGCAATTCGCGGTCCGTCCCGGCGGGCGTGGTGGTCGAGCAGATCAAGCGGCTGGTGGACAAGGGGTTCAACGAGGTCGTGCTGACCGGGGTTGATCTGACCTCATGGGGGGCCGACCTGCCGGGCGCGCCCCGGCTGGGCGACCTGGTCATGCGAATCCTGCGGCTTGTGCCCGACCTGGCGCGCCTGCGCATCTCGTC
>JAYSWK010000186.1:0-5034 GCA_043718085.1 Rhodobacterales bacterium | reverse complement strand
GGAAATCGCTGCCTCTCGCATTCGCTCGAACGCGATTTCCGATAGTCTCTTTGGTTCCGTGAAAACCCATCCCGCTCTAGCGGCGCAGGCTCAGGCGGGTGATGAGCGTGGTATAGCGCGCTTCGTCCTTGGACTTGAGATAGTCCAGAAGTTTGCGGCGCTGGGCGACCATCATCAACAGACCACGGCGCGAGTGGTTGTCTTTCTTGTGGCCCTTGAAATGCTCGGTCAGGGTGGCGATGCGCGAGGACAGGATCGCAACCTGAACTTCGGGCGAACCGGTGTCGCCTTCCTTGGTCGCATAATCCTTGATCAGCTGGGTCTTGACTTCAACGGTGATCGACATCGGGCTCTCCTTAACGGTTGGTGTGACGGCACGAGCCGGGATGTCGTCCAGCAAGGCCCTTGATACCCGCTGCAGGAAGCGGATGCGCGCATATAGGGCAAGGTCGCGGGGAAGGAAAGGGGGAAAGCGGCCGGGGTGCGGGCAGGGGTGCGGGTTGGGGCTTTGGTAAAACTTGAGGCAAGAAGAGCTGCGGATTTCGGTGGTGAAACTGGATTTTTCACGGCGGATCAGGCACAATGGGTCCATGAAAATCCTGCCAGGGCAATGGGTTGTGGTTAACCTTTGTTAACCGGCGGGATTGTGGGGGAGGCGGGATCATGCTGGGATTGTTCAGTCTTCTGGGGGCGGTCTTTGCGGGCTTCATGGTGGATGCGATGATGGCGCAGGACCCCGAAGATCTGGCCCATGGCAGCGACGCCGCGCCAGATGACGCGCCCGAGCCGGGCGCAGGGTCGCTGTTGGACGATCCGGGTCAGGCCACGGGGCCAGATGCCGGCATGCCGCATTCGGATGATGGGCCGGACGCGTCGGACCAAGGCGTGACGCTGGAAGGCGGCGGTGCCAATGACATTCTGTCGGGCGCGGGCGGCGATGATCAGATCATGGGCGATGCTGGCAATGACCTTCTGGGCGGGCGGGACGGGGACGATGTGCTGATCGGCGGCACGGGTGACGACGGGATGCATGGGGGCACCGGGGCCGATGCGCTGGGCGGCGGGGAAGGCCGCGACGATCTGCAAGGCGAGGCGGGCCATGACGATCTTGCGGGCGGCGCAGGCAATGATGCGCTGAGCGGGGCCGAAGGGCGCGATCTGTTGTCAGGCGGGCCGGGCGATGACGCTTTGGTCGGCGGCGAGGGCGCGGACGCGCTGCACGGCGGGCAGGACCGCGACGCGCTGCAAGGCGGGGCAGGCGACGACCGGGTCCAGGGCGGCGCGGGGGCGGATACGCTGGATGGCAACGAAGGCGATGACACGCTGTCGGGGCAGCGCCCGAGGCAGCAGGATGGCGCGACCGATTTCCTGAATGGCGGCGATGGTTCGGACGTGCTGCGCGCCGGGGCGGGGGACTATGCCAGTGGCGGCACGGGGGCGGATCATTTCATGCTGGAGGATATCGCCATTGGCGATCCCCTGGTCCAGATCACCGACTTTGACCGCAATGAGGATGCCTTGGTGCTGCTTTACGATCCGGTCGCACATGCCGACCCGACGGTCAGCATCGAGGGCGCGGAGGGGTCGCCCGATGTCACGGTGCTTTTGGACGGGGTGCCTGTGGCCCATGTGCTGGGCGGGGCGGGGCTGAATGCGTCGGATGTGGTGCTGCAGGCGGCCTGAGCCCTGGCGCTGAAGCGTGGCATGTTCAGACTGAATTGAAATTCGCCGCCTTTTGCAGGTGCCGGAACGCGATTTTCGATCTTACTGTGTCGCTGAAAACCCATCCCGCTCTACAGCGTGGCGCGTTCACTTGAATTCACCGTTCACCCCGAACGCATTTGCAAAAGCAATCGCTGGACCGGGGTGCAAGTGAATGCTTCTATCTGGTTGAACGCGACACGCCCTAATCCCACAGGCGGGGCTGTTCGTGGTAGGCTAAGTAGAGCGGATGTTTTGGCTGGCCGTCCTTGGTCAGGCCAAGGTGGTAAAGCGGGCTTTGGGTGCCACGCAAAAGCCGCGCGACCTGGGCGCCGCGATCCAGATGCACCCCATGCCCGCCCCAGGCGCAGATGATGCGCTGCGCGCTTTGGGCCAGGCCCAGGATCGTGGCGTCATTGGCCGGGCCGACCGGATCGGGTTCGGCGCGCATGACGCGGGGATCGGTGGCGCGGAAGGCAAAGATATTGGCCACGGCGAAACCGCCAAAGCCCAAAGCCCGCGCCCGCCGTTCGCACCGCTCGACCGTCGGGTCATTTTGCACCTCGGTCGCGGTCGAGGGGTTCAGCATCACGAAAAGCACGCGGTTGCCTGCGGCCCAGTCGCGGGTCAGGCCATAGCGGTAGCGGCTGTCGGGGGAATAGGTCGCGACACTGGCGGCATCGCCCTTTTGGTGCTGGCGGGTGATCATGTCGGCGTGGGTCCCGGGGGGTTGTGGATTGGCCGGATATTCAGAGAGGGATGAAAGCGCAAGTCAGTTGAAGACGCGGGAGGGGTGCAATTCGCCGCTGCGGTAATGGCCAACCGCCACGGCGCGGCCGTTGTGCGAGGCCCAGGCCTCGGTGCCATAGTGCAAGGCGGGGCCAGTGACAGTGCCGGGATTGCCATGCGACAGGCGGATGGCGCCTTCGGGTGTTGCATGAAGTTCGGGCAGATCGGCCAGGCCCAGTTCCAGAGGTTTGAGCCATTGATTCAGCGCCTCGGTCTTGGCCAGGCGGTCGATCTCGTCCAGGGTGATGCCCTGGGCGGCCTGGAAGGGGCCAGACCATTCGCGGCGCAACCAGGCCACATGGCCAAGGCAGCCCAGGGCCTGCCCCAGATCGCGGGCGATGGCGCGGACATAGCCGCCCTTGCCGCAGACCATTTCGAGATCGACATGATCGGCATCGGGGCGGGCGACAAGGTCAAGGCGGTCGACGTAAAGCGGGCGGGCGGCAAGGTCCATCGCCTGACCCTCGCGGGCCAGATCATAGGCGCGTTCGCCGTCGATCTTGACGGCGGAAAACTGGGGCGGAACCTGCAGGATGTCGCCGCGAAAGGCACCGAGGGCGGCGGCAATCTGCGCATCGGTCGGGCGCAGGTCGCGAGTGGCGATCACCGGGCCTTCGGCATCGTCGGTGGTGGTGGCGGCCCCCAGCGTCACGCGGAAGCGGTAGCATTTCAGCGCATCGGTGATCCGGGAAACGGTCTTGGTCGCCTCGCCCAGGGCGACGGCCAGCACACCGGTCGCTGCGGGATCCAGCGTGCCGGCATGACCCGCCTTTTGCGCCGAAAAGGCCCATTTCACCTTGTTCACCACAGCGGTCGAGGTCACGCCTGCGGGCTTGTCCACCACGAGCCAACCCGAGACCGCGCGGCCCTTGCGCATGCGCCCCATCAGTTGCTTCCTTTTGGCAGGACCAGCCCGACGATGGGGCCGATGGCGAAACCACTGCCCGCACGGCCAAGGTCAGGCGCATAGAGCCGCGACACCGAGCCGTCGAGATACAGCGCATCGGGCGTGCCTAGCGCGTCGCGAAACAAGCGGGCGAAGGCTGCGAAATTCACGGCCGTGTTGGAAATGGCGAAAAAGGCCGTCTTGCCGTCGGCGCTGACGCCCACGCCGTTGCGAATGTGCAAACTGTCGGAACCGGGTTTGAACAGGGGATGCAGCTTGCCGTCGATGACGAGCATGGGGCCGGATTGGCTGGCATAGGTGCAGGCGGGCTGCAGCTTGGCAAAACGCCGGCTTTCCACGATCTGAAACGCGGCCCCGACACAAAAGACGCCATTGGGCAGCAGGCCGAAATTGCCCGGCCCGTCCGAGGTGACGATGGGGCTAAGCGTTTCGCCGTTTTCGATGAAAAGACCCACGGGTGACAGGTCAGGCTGGAACATGCCGGCATTCATGGCGAAGGCCAGCTTTTCGCCCTGGCTGGACAGGGTTTCGTTCAAGGCCGAAAATCCGCCATAGGGGCCGGACGGGCCGTTCAGGAACAGGCGCAGATCGTCACCGGCCCGGGCCTCGCAGATCGTATAGGGGGCATTTTCGAACTGGATGTCGCGGCAGGCAGCAACGGCCACGCCGCCCGGGAGCAGGGTTAAAAGCAGGGCCAAAACCAGAGCGCGCATCACTCGGCCTCCGGCTCGTCCCTGGCGGCAATGTCACGCTGGACGACCGGGTCCGAAAACATGCGCCGTGTCGCATCCAGCCGGTCAAAGGTTTCATCAGCGCGAAAGCGCAGCTCTGGCGCGGCGCGCAAGGTCATTTCGCCCGACACGCGCTTGCGCAGATCCCAGGCATTGCGGGCCAGGGCGGCGACCGCCTCGGCCGGGGTGGCGCCGCCCATCAGGGGGGTCACAAAGATCGTCGCGACCTTGAGGTCGGGCGACATGGACACCTCGCCGATCGAGATCGACATGGCATTCAGCGCCGGATCATGGATCTCGCCCTGGGCCAGAAGTTCGGACAGGATGCGGCGGATCATCTCGCCAACACGAAGCTGACGCTGACGCGGACCTTGGGGGGAAGTGTGTTTTGCCATGGCGCCCTTTTAAGCTGTTTCGGTCAGGGCTGCAACGGCGGGCTTTCCGGGCGGGCCGGAAGGCGCTAAAGCGCGATCAGCAGGAGGCGGCGGACATGAGCACAGGGCCGGGAATTGTGGTGACGGGGGCGTCGGGCCGGATGGGGCAGATGCTGGTCAAGATGATCGGCGCCTCGGATCAGGCGCGGCTGGTGGGCTGTCTGGAGCGCAAGGGGCATCCCTGGATTGGCCGCGACATCGGCGAGGCCATGGGTGGACCCGCCATGGGCATTGCGGTCACGGATGACCCGTTGGAGGTGTTTGCCAGGGCCCAGGCCGTGGTGGATTTCACCGCCCCCGCCGCCACGGTCGAATTTGCCGCCCTGGCCGCCCAGGCCCGTGCTGTCCATGTCGTGGGCACGACCGGGCTGGAGAGCGATGACCACCGCAGGCTGGATCTGGCGGCCCATCACGCGGTGATCATCCAGGCGGGCAACATGAGCCTGGGGGTCAACCTTTTGACCCGTTTGAC
>JAYSWK010000185.1:0-5043 GCA_043718085.1 Rhodobacterales bacterium | reverse complement strand
GCATCCGGGTTCTTCTTTTGCGGCATGATCGAGGAGCCGGTGGTCCAGCGGTCGGACAGGCGGACAAAGCGGAACTGGGCCGAGGACCAGATCACCAGTTCTTCGGCAAAGCGGCTAAGGTGCATGGCGCAGATCGAGGCGGCGGACAGGAATTCCAGCGCGAAGTCGCGGTCAGAAACCGAATCCAGCGAATTGGCGGTGGGCCGGTCAAAGCCAAGGGCCGTGGCCGTCATCTGACGGTCGATGGGGAAGCCGGTTCCGGCCAAAGCAGCGGCACCAAGCGGGCATTCGTTCATCCGGTTGCGGGCATCCTGAAAACGGCTGCGGTCGCGGGCCAGCATCTCGACATAGGCCAGCATGTGATGGCCCCAGGTGACCGGTTGGGCCACTTGCAGATGGGTGAAGCCGGGCATGACCCAATCGGCCCCAGCCTCGGCCTGGGCCAGAAAGGCCTGCATCAGGGCCGAAAGGCCAGAGATGGCCGCGTCGCATTGATCGCGGGTCCACAGGCGGAAATCGGTGGCGACCTGGTCATTGCGGCTGCGGGCGGTGTGCAGCCGCTTGCCCGCCTCGCCGATCAGATCGGTCAGGCGGCTTTCGATATTCAGGTGGATATCCTCTAGCTCGGTGCGAAAGGTGAATTTGCCAGCTTCGATTTCTGACAAGATGGTGAGCAGGCCTTCCCCGATGGCTTCGGCATCGCTAGGTGTGATGATGCCTGTTGCGCCAAGCATCGCGGCATGGGCGCGGGAGCCTGCGATGTCCTGGGCGTAAAGCCGGTGGTCAAAGCCGATCGAGGCGTTGATGGCCGTCATGATCGCATCGGGACCAGAGGCAAAACGCCCGCCCCACATGGTATTGGCTTTGGCGGTAGCCAAGGTATTGGCTTTGGCGGCAGCCAAGGAATTGGAAGGAGTGGTCATGGGACGGGCCTTTGGAAAGGTGATGCGAAACCTGCTTTATACGGGCTTGGTGCTGGCTGCAAACGCCGCGACAGCAGGTTCGGTCGATCCGGGGCTGTTGACGGGCGATATGGGCAAGCTGGTGATCGAGGACCGTGCGGTGCCCGAGGCGGTGCTTTTGGACCGGCAGGATGGCGAACACGGGCTGGTCGAATTCAAGGGGCGCTGGGTGGTGCTGAACTTTTGGGCAACCTGGTGTGCGCCGTGCCGCGAGGAAATGCCGTCGCTGGAGCGGTTGCAGGTTGCCATGCCGGATCTGGCCGTGGTCGCCGTGGCGACGGGGCCGAACCCAACCCCCGCCATCGACAAGTTCGTTGGCGAATTGGGATTGGAAAAGCTGACCCTGTGGCGTGATCCGCAGGCTGAATTGGGCCGCGGCATGGGGGTGTTGGGCCTGCCGGTGACCGTGATCGTGAACCCCGAAGGTCAGGAGGTTGCGCGCCTGATCGGCGGGGCGGAATGGGATGCAGCGGGCGCCCAAGCGGTGCTGACGGCGCTGATGGCGCCGTAGAGGGGCAATTTTTCTGCGAAAAATCAAGGAAGGGAGGCTCTCTGCCCCCTGACCAGCGACCTGCCCCCCCGAGAGTATTTGCGCCTCAGTGAAAGGGATCAGACCCGAGCCTGATGCACATGACGGATCAGGGCCACGGCTTCGGGCGGTGGGGGTTGGTCGATGCGGCGGTAATCCTGGCAATCGGAGCTGCGGGAGATGAGTTTCAGCTCCCACAGGGTGCGGCGCAGGATGGCGGGGTCCTTGAAGTGGTGCCAAACGTTCAGAAGGGCGCTGATCTGGCGTTCGGTCATGCTTTCGCCCTGGGGCAGGCGCGACCATAGCCCCCAGAGACATAGGTGCTGGATATTGGTGCGGCTGGGCCAGGTGGTCATCCGGCCCTGGGCGTCGAAATGGCGCAAGGCCTGCTGAACGCGGGTCAGATCGGGCTGGCGGACGGGGGCGGCCATGTCCTGCCCGGCCTTGGCCGAGGCGCGCAGGTGCTGGAGGTTGCGAAAGCCAGCGGCGCGGGCCAGCATGTTCATCAAGCTGAGATGCCCGGGGGCTGCGGGCAGTTCGGCATCAAGCTGGCGGGTGAAGGTCGATAGATCCTCGATCGCGAGGGTTAGGGGAATTCGGGTCATCATGTCCTCATGGGGCCCAAAGCATCGCGAGTCACCGTCTTGGCGAATGGGCCGGGAAATGATGGATCGGCCGGGACAGGCGCAGGTTTAGCTGGCCATGTGGCCCGGTGACGTCTGGGTGAACTGCTGACCCTGGGGCACAGGATAGTGGGCGTTGCGGGAAAGGCAAGGGAGTCGAGCTGTCGCCCGACCTACCGGTGTGGAGCGAGGGCCGCCACCTGGGCGTGGCGGGGGCAGGTGACGAGGTGGTCATTGACCATGCCAGTGGCCTGCATGAAAGCATAGGTGATGGTGGGCCCGCAGAAGGTAAAGCCAGCGGCCTTCAGGGCCTTGGACATCGACTGGGATTGAGCGGTCTGGGTCGGGATCTGACCGGGGCCAAAGGTGTTCTGGCGGACAGCACCATCCATAATATCCCACAGGAATGGCGAGAATCCCTGGCGCGCCTCGATGTCGAGATAGGCGCGTGCCGAGCGGATCGTGCCCTCGATCTTGCCGCGGTGGCGGATGATGCCCGCATCGCCAAGAAGGAGGGCCACCTCAGGTTCGCCCCAGGCGGCGATGGTCTCAGGGTCGAAACCGGCAAAGGCCGCGCGAAAATTGTCACGCTTTTTCAAAATGGTGATCCAACTTAGGCCAGCTTGAAACCCGTCAAGGATCAGCTTTTCCCAAAGCGCCCGCCCGTCCCATTCCGGCACGCCCCATTCGGTGTCGTGATAGGCCACATAGATCGGATCGCCCTGGCACCAGGGGCAGCGGGTATCGGTCATGGCGGCCCTTTGCGATATGAATGGAAATTGAGGCAAATTGTGAGCTTGACTGATCGTTTACCTTCGCAGCCCTAATCTGCCAAGCCAAAGACAGTGACCGATTGACGAAGGAAAGCCGGATGGCGCCGCCCCATGACAAACCCAGAATTGACGCCTTGGCAGGGTTGGCCAGCCCTTTGGGGGCGGCAATATCGGTGGCGGACCGCGAAACCATTGCCATGGTGCGCGATGCGGTGCGGACCCGGCGGCTGCGACTGGCCTATCAGCCGGTTGTCCTGACGCGCGACCCCAGCCGGACCGCGTTTTACGAAGGGTTGATCCGCGTCGAGGAACCCAACGGTCGAATCATTCCAGCAGGGGATTTCATCGGCGCGGTCGAGAACACGGAACTTGGTCGCGAAATTGACTGTGCCGCGCTGGAATATGGTTTGGCCACCTTGACCAGGAACCCTGAACTGCGCATTTCGGTCAATATGTCGGCACGCTCGATCGGGTATCCGCGCTGGATGACGGTCTTGAAAAAGACGCTGGACAAGCACCCGACGGTGGGTGAGCGGCTGATCCTGGAGATCTCGGAAAGTTCGGCCATGATGGTGCCGGAACTGGTGCAGGCCTTCATGAGTGAGGTCCAGCGCAAGGGGGTCGCATTTGCCCTGGACGATTTCGGCGCAGGCTATACGGCGATCCGGTATTTCAGGGATATCCTGTTCGATATCGTGAAAATTGACGGCCAGTTCATCCGCAATATTCACCGCGATCCCGACAACCAGGCGGTAACAAAGGCGCTGGTGTCGATCGGCCGACATTTCGAAATGTTCACGGTGGCTGTAAGCGTCGAAACTCCGGAGGATGCGGCATGTCTGGCCGCATTGGGGGTCGAGTGTCAGCAAGGCTATCTGTACGGCGCGCCAACAGTGAAGCCGCCATGGGAAAAGGCCGATGCCGCGCGTCGGGCTTGAGCCAAGCCGCGACGTCATGGCAGCTATGCGGTTGCATCCAAAACTTGCTTTTGCGGGTATTCCCGCCTAGGCCATGCTGCAGAGCGGCATAACCTGCCGCACCAGCTTGGCAAAGGGGCGAGGTAGCATGACCAATGTTGTGATCGTATCTGCGGCACGGACCGCGGTGGGCAGTTTTAACGGCGCCTTTGCGGCGACCCCGGCGCATGACCTGGGGGCAGCGGTGATCGAGGCCGTGGTGGCGCGGGCCGGTGTGGACAAGGCCGATGTGTCTGAAACCATTCTGGGGCAGGTGTTGACAGCGGGTCAGGGGCAGAACCCGGCGCGTCAGGCGCATATCAAGGCCGGGCTGGCGAAAGAGGCCAGCGCCTGGAGCATCAACCAGGTTTGCGGGTCGGGTCTGCGGGCCGTGGCCCTGGCCGCCCAGCACATCCAGCTTGGCGACGCCGGGATCGTGGTGGCGGGCGGTCAGGAAAGCATGAGCCTTTCGCCCCATGTCGCCCATCTGCGGGCCGGGCAAAAGATGGGCGATATGTCCTTTGTCGACAGCATGATCCGCGACGGGCTTTGGGATGCCTTCAATGGTTATCACATGGGCCAGACGGCGGAAAACGTGGCCAACCAGTGGCAGATTTCGCGCGAGATGCAGGATGCATTCGCTTTGGCCAGCCAGAACAAGGCCGAGGCCGCGCAAAAGGCCGGGCGCTTTGCTGACGAGATCGTTCCCTTTGTCGTCAAGGGCCGCAAGGGCGATGTGACGGTCGATCAGGACGAATATATCCGACATGGTGCCACGTTGGAGAGCATGACCAAGCTGCGCCCGGCCTTTGCCAAGGACGGTTCGGTCACGGCGGCCAATGCAAGTGGTTTGAATGACGGCGCGGCGGCGGTGCTGCTGATGAGTGCGGCCGAAGCGGAGAAGCGCGGGTTGACGCCTTTGGCGCGGATCGCCTCGTATGCGACGGCGGGGCTTGATCCGTCGATCATGGGGGTCGGGCCGATCCATGCCAGCCGCAAAGCCCTGGAAAAGGCGGGCTGGAAGGTCGGCGATCTGGACCTGGTCGAGGCCAACGAGGCCTTTGCCGCCCAGGCCTGTGCGGTGAACAAGGATATGGGCTGGGATCCGGCGATTGTAAACGTGAACGGCGGCGCAATTGCCATTGGCCATCCGATTGGGGCCTCGGGGGCGCGGGTGTTGAACACGCTCTTGTTCCAGAT
>JAYSWK010000184.1:0-1999 GCA_043718085.1 Rhodobacterales bacterium | reverse complement strand
TGCCTTCGGCGGCATAGCGGCGGGCGCCGAGCTTGGCGATCATCATCGGATGGGTGTAGCTGATGCAGTGCCCGACGCCCGATTGTTCAAACGCCGGGGCGACGGTCCAGACTTCGCCGTCCGGTCCGGCGATATCGGTCGCGATGGCGGTCAGCACCTCGAGGCCGGGGGCGTTGATGCCGTCGTCATTGGTGATGAGAATGCGCATGTCTGCCCCGGTTGTTCGCACCTTCTGATTTAGAGGGAAGCGGCGCTGGGGTAAAGCACGCAGAAAGATTGGCTTTATGCGCTTTGCGGGCGAAGCTGCCTCCGGCGGGGATATTTGGACAAAGATGAATGGGGATCAGAGCAGGGCGATCAGGCGGGCGGCTTCCCTATGGATGTCGGCCAGCGTGCTGCGGTCTTCGCCGGGGAAGAAGCGGGCGCGGGTGGCGGTGGCGGCGGGGTGCGGGGTTGCGATCACCACGCGCGGGCCGATCTTGGCGCATTCGGCCTGCCAGCTTTGCGCCAACGCGATCTGGGCGGCTTTGCTGGCGCCGTAAGCCCCGAAGAATTTCTGTCCGGCCCGCGGGTCGTCGAGGAAAAGCGCGGTGCCCTTGCCCGCCCGCAACAAGGGCTCAAGCACCGGGATCAGCGTCGCGGTGGCGCGCAGGTTGCAGGCGGTGGATTTGTCAAAGTCCCGAAGATCGAGGTGGCCGGCGGGGGCCAGCGGAGCGGCATGGATCGCCGTATGGACCCAGAGGCCAAGGCCGCCCCAGCGCTGGGTGATCGAGGCGGCAAGGTGGGCCACCGCCTTCTCATCGGTAAGATCAAGCGGCGCGAGGGTGGCCGAGCCGCCCGATTTCCGGATGCGGTCATCGAGTTCCTCAAGCCCGCCCGCCGTGCGGGCCACGGCCAGCACATGCCAGCCTTGGGCGCCGAGGGCAGCGGCGATGGCAAAGCCCAGCCCGCGCGAGGCGCCGGTGACAAGGGCTAGGGGGCGAAGCGGGGCGGGTGGGGTCTGTGTCATGGCCGCTCATTTGGCATTGGTCGGGCGGGGGTGCAACGGAATTCATTGACATCTAGCTGCGGTGCAGCGAGATTGCGCCGCGAATTGACCCTAAGGAAAGGCTATCCCATGACCCTTGCCAAGGCCCTTGTGCCCTCGCAATCTTTGCTGACCCGCGCCCTGATGGTGCTGGGCGGCTCGCTTCTTGTTGCGGTGGCGGCGCAGATAAACGTGCCGATGATTCCGGTGCCAATGACGTTGCAGACGCTGGCGATTCTGATTGTCGGTCTGACTTTTGGCGCGCGCATGGGTGCCCTGACGCTGATCGCTTATCTTGCAGAGGGCTGGGCCGGCCT
This sequence comes from Rhodobacterales bacterium, assembly GCA_043718085.1. Taxonomy (GTDB): domain Bacteria; phylum Pseudomonadota; class Alphaproteobacteria; order Rhodobacterales; family Rhodobacteraceae; genus Stagnihabitans. The sequence goes on along the minus strand of JAYSWK010000184.1, from coordinate 655 downwards.
GCCGGTCTTTGCCGAGGGCAAGAATTTTGTCGCCTTCGCCGGCCCGACCGCTGGTTTCCTTTTCGGCTTCGTCGGCATGGCCTTTCTGGTCGGCCTTGCCGCCGATCGTGGTGTGCGCGGGCTGATCCCGACCGCACTGGTGGCCATTCTAGTCTCGGCGCTGCTCTATATTCCCGGCGCGGCATGGGCGATGCTGGCCGATACGGTTCTTGGCGTCGACGCGACGAAATGGGGCGCGGATAATGTCGGCATGATCTGGCAGTATTACATGGCGCCCTTCCTGTTGGGCGACGCGGTGAAAGCGGTGTTGGCGGCACTGGTCGTCACCGGCGGCTGGGCAGCGCTGAGTGGCCGCAAGGCCTGAGATATGGCTGGCCTGTGGGCCGCCGGTGAGTTTGACAAACGCCGCCCTTCGGGGCGGCGTTTTCATTGAGTATTTGGGCAAAGAAAAAGCCGGGGTCAGCCCTGCCCGGCATGCAGCCGCGCCAAGGCCTGCTCGCACATGCCGTAGGGTTCCCATTCGCAGCCCTTGCACAGCGACCTCAGGCTGCCCGGCGGCACGGCGGCACGGATGCGGTCTTGCGCCTGCCCCCAGGTCAGCCGGTCGCCGGGGGCAAGGTCAAGCGCCGCTGCATGGGCCGCATCGAGGGTGGCG
>JAYSWK010000183.1:0-2001 GCA_043718085.1 Rhodobacterales bacterium | reverse complement strand
CCCGCAATGACAGACCTTGTATTTCGCCCTGGCAGGCCAGAGGACAGTTCGGATCTGGTCATCCTGCTTGACAGCGCGTCGCGCCGCCTGGCCGCCTGGTATTGGAGCACGATTGCCACGCAAGGGCAGTCCTGGTTCGAGGTCGGGCGCGCCCGCACCCTCAACAACGCAGATGCCGACAGCCATCACCGCAACTGGCATGTCGCCGAACGGGCGGGCGAGACACTTGGCGCGCTTTTCGGCTTTTCGCTGCCAGACCCCTATGACCGCATGGACCTGGCCCAGTTGCCCGCACCGCTGCGCGCCATGTACGAGCTGGAGGTGGTGGCCAAGGGCTGTTGGCTGTTGCAGGCCGTGGCCCTGTTCGCCGAGCATCGCGGGAAGGGCCTTGGGCCGGTGCTGATGGACAGGGCCTGTCAGGCCGCGCGGGATGCGGGCCATCGCCGCATCGCGCTGGAGGTGGAAAGCCCCAATACCGGGGCCATCGGCCTTTACGTCAAATGCGGCTTTGCCGAATGGGAGCGGCGGCCCTTTGTGCCGTTTCCGGGGTCCGATGACACAGGCGACTGGATATTGATGGTCAAGGACCTGTAGGCGCGTCTTGCCAAGCCTTTGACATTGCGCCATTCAAGGCGGGATGCGGGGGGTTTTCATGCGCAAGGTTCTGGTTACAGGTTCGGCGGGTTTCATCGGTTTTCATCTGGCGCGGCTCTTGTTGGACGAAGGCTTTCGCGTGCAGGGGTTCGACGGGATGTCGGATTTCTACGACGTCAGGCTGAAACAGCGCCGCCATCAGATCCTGCTGCAAAGCCCGAATTTCACGGCGCTTGAGGCGCGGCTGGAGGATCGCGATGCCCTGGACCGCATGTCGGACGCCTTTGAGCCCGATGTCATCGTCCATCTGGCCGCGCAGGCCGGGGTGCGCTATTCCCTGGAACAGCCGCGCGACTATATCGACAGCAATGTGATCGGAACCTTCAATGTGATGGAGGTGGCGCGGCGGCTGAAGGTCGGGCATCTGCTGATGGCCTCGACCTCGTCGGTTTACGGGGCCAATGAGGCGATGCCCTTTGGCGAAAGCGACCGCGCCGACCACCAGCTGACCATCTATGCCGCCACCAAGAAGGCGACGGAAAGCATGGGCCATGCCTATGCCCATCTGTGGGGCATCCCCACCACGATGTTCCGGTTCTTTACCGTTTATGGCCCCTGGGGACGGCCCGACATGGCGCTCTACAAATTCGTCGAGGCGATCCTGCAGGACCGGCCGATCGACATCTACAACCATGGCGAGATGTTCCGCGATTTCACCTATGTGAGCGACCTTGTGCGCGGCATCCGCCTGCTGATCGACGCCGTGCCGATCACGGGCCAGCCCGCCCCCGGCGACAGCCTGTCGCCCGTAGCGCCGTGGCGCGTGGTCAACATCGGCAATTCCGACAAGGTGAAACTGCTGGATTTCGTCGATGCCATCGAAGAGGCGTTGGGTCGCAAGGCCAAGCGCAATTACATGGACATGCAGCCGGGCGACGTTCCCGCCACCTGGGCCAATGCCGACCTTCTGCGTTGCCTGACGGGCTATGCGCCCCAGACGGCGGTCAGGGACGGGATTGGAGAATTTGTAAGCTGGTACAGGCAGTATTACGGGGTTTGATCCCGCCGCATAGGTCGGGGCCTGTCCCGACTCCGGCCCTTTCCGTCAAACCTTGCGGAACCGCCCGCCGTAACCCTGCCCGGCCACCCCGGAGGGGAAGGTCCCCTCTTCCAGAAATCGCTGATGGCAGCGGGCAAGGGCCTTTCGGTCCAGCGTCACGCCGAGGCCGGGGCCATCCGGCACGGCCAGCTCGCCAGCGTTGGGCTGCATCGGCCCGCCCTCGATCACGTCATCGCCGTACCAGCGCAGCAGGGTCTGGCTGGCGTCCCGCACTGCCTCGACCGCGGCGGACACCTGCAGATAGGCGGCCGAGGCCACCCCGGTTTCGCCGGAATGGAAGCGGAAGC
>JAYSWK010000182.1:0-12913 GCA_043718085.1 Rhodobacterales bacterium | reverse complement strand
TTCGATGATCAAGGGGGCCTTGATCCGGTCGGCATTGCCCTTGTGGATGACGCCTTCCATGGCGGCCGGGATCAGGATGTCGCAAGCCAGTTCCAGCGCCGCCGCCCCATCAGGGCTGAACGTGGCGCGGGGGTAATTGGCCAGAAGGCCGCCCGACTTGTTCATCCATTGCCGCACATCTTCGACATCCAGGCCCTTTTCGTCGAACAGGGCGCCATCGCGTTCGATCACGGCGATGACCTTGGCACCGTCGTCTTCGGACAGAAACTTGGCGGCGTGATAGCCCACATTGCCCAGCCCCTGCACGACGACGCGCTTGCCCTCAAGCCCGCCCGACAGGCCGCATTTGGCCATATCCTCGGGGTGACGGAAGAATTCGTGCAAGGCGAACTGCACGCCGCGCCCCGTCGCCTCGGTCCGGCCCTGGATGCCGCCCTGGTTGATCGGCTTGCCGGTCACGCAGGCATTGCCGTTGATGTCGGTCGTGTTCATGCGTTTGTACTGGTCCGCGATCCAGGCCATTTCACGCTCGCCCGTGCCCATGTCGGGGGCGGGCACGTTCTGGCTGGGGTTGATCAGGTCGCGCTTGATCAGTTCATAGGCGAAACGCCGGGTGATCTGTTCCAGTTCGTGCGCATCCCAGGCGCGGGGGTCGATGCACAGACCGCCCTTTGATCCGCCGAACGGCGTTTCGACCAGCGCGCATTTATAGGTCATCAGCGCGGCCAGCGCCTCGACCTCGTCCTGATTGACGGACAGGGCATAGCGGATGCCGCCCTTGACCGGTTCCATATGTTCGGAATGGACGGAACGGTAGCCGGTGAACGTCTTAATCTCGCCACGAAGTCGCACCCCGAAGCGCACGGTATAGGTCGAGTTGCAGACCCGGATCTTTTCTTCCAACCCCGGGCTCAGATCCATCAGCGCGACAGCGCGCTTGAACATCAGATCGACCGACTCGCGAAAGCTGGGTTCGCCTGCCACATTCATGCCAATTCTCCCCTGATACCGGCCGACATCCTGCCGCCTGCGGGCTTAGTATAGGGATTTGGTTAATTTTTTCTTGGTCAATTCGCACGGATTTAGCCCTGCATTGCCGAAAAGTGATTCGTTTTTAACCAATTTTGTCGCGCGTGTGTTCGCCCGGACCGGTTCAGCCACCTTCCATTGTCGACCCATCCCGGACAGTCGACGCTGCGGCGCGGCATCGTTTCCCAAGGCTGCCAGAATGCCCCGCCTTTGCCGGTTCTGCCTTTTTTTTGCCACAACTTTTAGACTAATCGATGGCGGTGGGGCGTCAAATTGCGGGCTGGATCGGATCTGGACCGGGTGAAGTTAGGGTAACGCTGCCATGTTCAGTTCAACGAGTTCGTATGTCCGCAAGTTTCGCCGCGATGAAAGCGGGGCACTGATCATCTTCGGGCTTATGCTGTTTGTCCTGATGATCATGCTCTCGGGGCTTGCCGTTGATCTGATGCGCGTCGAAAACACCCGGGTTAAGCTGGAAAACACGCTGGACCGCGCAACCCTGGCCGCGGCCGCCATAAGCCAGAAGCTGGACCGCAAAAGCGTCGTCAAGGATTACATGCTGAAGGCCGGTCTGGCAGATCAGCTCGACACGGTCACCGTGACCGAAAGCATGAATGCCACCTCGGTGCTTTCGACCGGCCATGTCTCGGTTCAACCCTTCTTCACGCAGATGATGGGGATGACCAGCCTTGCCGCCGGTGGCGTAAGCCGGGCCGAGCAGGCCATCACCAATCTTGAGATCGTGCTGGTTCTGGACGTGTCCGGTTCGATGTCCGGCACCAAGATCGCCAACCTCAAAGTGGCGGCTGACCAGTTCGTCGACACGTTGATGGACAGTGACCCGAACCACCGCGTCTCGATCTCGATCGTGCCCTATAACGCCCAGGTCAACATCGGGCCGGACCTGGTCACCAAATTCAACATCACCCATAAGAACAATGTCGATGCCAACAAGGACGGGCTAACCGATGTGAACTGCATCGAGATCCCGGCGGCATCCTTTGGCAGCCTTGCCCTGTCGCAGACCGACCCGCTGCCGATGATGGCCTATGCCGACATCGCCAGCAGAACGTCCAAGATTGATGGCTACGTCACCAATGTCGATCCGACCAATGCCAAGCCGAACTATTCCTCGACCTTCTGCAAGCCCAGCACGGTCAACGTCGTCCGCCTGCCCAACAATGACCGCAACGTGCTGAAATCGCAGATTGACGCGCTGCAGGCTGGTGGCAACACCTCGATCACGCTGGGCATGAAATGGGGCGCGACGATGATCGACCCGTCGCTGCGCACGGCCTATACCGACTTCATCCGCCAGGGCAAGATCCCGGCCAATCTGCCGGCGCGTCCCTTTGCCTATGACGATGGGCAGGCCATGAAGATCATCGTTCTGATGACCGATGGCGAACATGTGTCGCATAACCGGGTGAACGATGCCTACAAGACCGGCCCCTCGCCGATCTACCGCAGCCTGCGTGACGGCCTTTACTCGGTTCGCTATGCGACGAACCGTCCCGCCATTGCCGGTACCAAGGAATACTGGGTCCCCCACCTGGCGATCGATGCCGCCCATGCCGCCAATGGCTGGCGCGCCACGCCCTGGGGCACCGAAGATGACGGCGTCATCAACATGGACTGGCGCGACGTCTGGGCAAGTTTGAAAATGCCCTATGTCGCCTGGCAGTTCTTTGCCCGCGCCACCGGAACGGACATCACCACGCGCAATGCGATCTACAATTCGATGATGAACACGATGCAAAGCACCTGGGCTTCGGTCAACCAGATGGACGCCTCGCTGGACCAGACCTGTGATCTGGTCAAGGTTCAGGGCGTCGTGGTCTATGGCGTCGCGGTCGATGCCCCGACCCATGGCCAGGACGTCATCAAGTCCTGCGCCACCTCGCCCCTGCATTACTTCGAAGCCTCGCCCGAGGGGATCGTCAGCGCCTTCGCCACGATCGCCAGCAACATCACGATGCTGAAACTGACCCAGTAGTCGCAAGGCCCGGTGCGATTTTGCGCCACCGGGCCAGGGGCCCCAACATTTATTGGAAAAATCAAAATGCCCGCACAAAACGAACATAATTTTGCCAATGCCCCGATGACAATTCAGTCAAGCACAAGTCTTGGGCGGCTGTCCCGCACCGGGGTGGTTCCTCGCAGTCGAGAGGCGTTTTTTATGGGTATCGTTTCAGTTCCGCTCCGGCATCTTGGGGCAATCGGGGCCGGGTTTCTGCGCGGCGCGCTGGGCAGTCTTGCCCTGGCATTGGGCGCTGCCCCTTGTCCGGGCATCGGCGGCCGCATGATCCCGGTCCGGGTGATCGCCCGTGGCACGGGATCGTGCCCCCAGGGCCAGCAAAATCCCATGACATGCGCCGCCACCACCGTGAACCCGGCAAGGGGGATGCGATGATACGCCCCTTCGCAGCCCTGTTCCGGCGCATCGCCGCCTTGATCCCCGAAGGGTTCCGCCGCGAGGATGGAACGGCCGCAATGGAATTCGTTCTGGTCATCCCGGTGGTCATGATGATCTTCATGGCGTCCTTTGAAAGCGGCCTTCTGATGATCCGCGCGGTCATGCTGGAACGCGCGGTCGACATGACCATGGGCGAGCTGCGTCTGGGCCACTATCCGGCCGTGACCAATCAGCTTTTGAAACGCGAGATTTGCGCCCGCACCGTCGTCTTCGCCAATTGCACCCAGAACATGAAGATCGAGATGGACCGTGTCAGCACCACGACCTGGAACTTTCCCGCGACGCCGAACCATTGCATCAACCGCCGTGCCGAAGCCGAGCCGGTCGTGACCTATACCACCCCGACGGACAAGGATCTGATGTTCGTGCGCGTCTGTGTCGTGCTGCAGGCCATGTTCCCCTCGTCCGGCCTGGCCCTGTCGCTGCCCATCGACGCGGATGGCGGTTATGGCCTGATTACAAGAACCGCCTTTGTGGTCGAGCCAAGTTGAGGTCGCGTTGATGAAAAACCCATTGTCCGCCTTGCGACTGCCGTTCCGCGCCTTTGGCCGCGACGAAGCGGGCTCGGTCGTGGCCGAAACCGTGATCGTGTTGCCGCTGTTCATCTGGGCCTATGTCGCACTGTTTGTGTATTGGGATAGCTTCCGCTCGCTGAACACGGTTCAGAAGGCGACCTATACGATCTCTGACATGATCTCGCGCGAACAGACGGGCAAGACGACCGACTATGTCAATGGCATGTCAAAGGTTCTGGAATTTCTGATCGACAAGAATCAGGATGCCAAACTGCGCGTCACAGAAGTGACCTTCAGCGAGGTCAACAACCGCTACGAAGTGCACTGGTCGCGCTCGCCCGGCAATGCCCTGACGCCGCTGACCACGGCAGACCTGCAAACCATGACCGATCAGATCCCCAAGATGGCCGCCAGCGATTTTGCGGAAATCGTCGAGGTGCAGGTCGATTATCGGCCCAGCCTGGACATCGGCATGCCGGACCAGACCTTCAATCTGTTCGTCGTGACGCGCCCGCGCTTTGCATCCTGCATCACGATGGACGATCCGGGCGGCGGCTGCACGATGCCGTGACCCGCAAGGGCTGACCCAATTGCAAAAGCCCCGTTGCCGAAACGGCTGCGGGGCTTTCGTCGGTCTGTGCATTGGCGCAGAGTGTCGGCGCGCCGCTCGGGTCCGGTCGCCTCTGGTCAGACGGGGCCCGCCGCCCTAAATCTGACGCAGCAAGACAGGAGAAAGCCCATGTCCATCCGCCCCGTCACCAAGACCAACATTGCCACGCCCGCCATGGAAGGGGCCGGGGTGCGCCTGCACCGCGCCTTTGGCTTTGGCGATCCCACCCGCATGGACCCGTTCCTGTTGTTCGACGATTTTCGCGGTGACCAGCCCGATGACTATATGCGCGGATTTCCCTGGCATCCCCATCGCGGCATCGAAACCATCACCTATGTCCTGGCCGGGGCCGTGGATCATGGCGACAGCCTGGGCAACCGCGGCACGCTGAAGGGCGGCGATGTGCAATGGATGACCGCCGGGTCGGGCATCCTGCATCAGGAAATGCCCAAGGGCAACGCCAAGGGGCAGATGCACGGCTTTCAGCTTTGGGCCAATTTGCCCGCCACGATGAAAATGACCGCCCCGCGCTATCAGGATGTCAAATCGCAGGACATCCCCGAGTTCATGGATGATGACGGCACCACGGTGCGCGTGATTGTCGGCAACTTCTGGGGCAAGACCGGCCCGGTCGATGGCATCGCCGCCGATCCGCAATACCTCGACATCTTCGTGCCCCCCGGCAGGCGCAAGGTGTTCAAGGTCGATACCTACCGACACGCCTTTGCCTATGTCTTTGAAGGTGCGGGCAGTTTCCGCGACGCCAGCCGCCCGCGCGGCGTTCTTCTGGAAAAGGAAGTGGCGGGTCAGGAGTTGAACATCCGCGACCTTTCGGGCAACCGCACCCTGGTCGAATTCGGCACGGGCGACGAGGTGACGGTTCAGGCCGGCGATGATGGCGTGCGCTTTCTGCTGATCTCGGGCGCGCCATTGCAGGAACCGGTGGCCTGGCATGGGCCCATCGTGATGAACACGCAGGCCGAGCTGAAACAGGCGATGGCCGATCTGCGCAACGGCACCTTCATCAAGCCTGCACATTGACGGCGGGCCACAGGCGCGCCACACCAGAGCGATGAAGAAACTTGCGCTCATGGCACTTCTGGCGGGCTGTTCTGCCTATCCGCAGGTCACCTGGCCGGAAGGCCCGGTCGGGGCGGCGCCAGACCTGTTGCCACTCGAGGATTTGTTCGGCCCCGACACCGCGACCCTGGACAGTCAGGGTGCTGCCCTGGCCGCCAGGGCCGCAGCACTAAAGGCACAGGCCGCGGCGATCGGCACCTGAAGCGGTCAGGCGCGCGCCACCAGAAAGCGGAGAAATGGCCCGGCTTGGGTGTCGGCATCAGGGGGCGCAGCGCGGACAAGGTGGCCGCAGCCTCCATCCCCTCGGGCTGGCCCCAGGTCAGGACAACGACGCGGCCTTTGGGCTTGGTCACCCGACGCGACTTGGACAAGGCGCCCAGAAGCCAGCTGCGCCGCCATGCCAGCCCCGCAGCCGGCATCCAGATAATCGGTCCGTGCGCCCAGGCCACAATGGTCCAGAACCGCCTGGTATCCGGCCAAATTCATGTCGCGTTTCGCTGAATTCATCTATTCACTTTGCCTTCCGAGACAGCGTTTGCCCTGCCAATCGCGTTCGAAAGGCAAAGTGCATGCAATGGAACGCGACATGCTCTTGAACTGGCGTTCCTGAACCTCGGCCCAGTCGCGGGCCGATCCACGACGCCTGGCCGAGTTTCCGTTGCCAGGATGGCATGCCCATGCAAGGGTCACCCATCCTGCGTATGGAGCCACCGGATATGATCAAGACCGTTCAGATTTCCACCCCGTCCGAATGTGCCGCCGTCAAGGCGCTGGTGCTGGAATTCGTCGCCTGGGCCGCCACGCAAGACCCGGATGCGGACGGTGCCGATACCTTCCGCGATCTTGAGGCTGAACTTGATGGCCTGCCCGGCATCTTTGGCCCGCCGACAGGCAGCTTTCTGCTGACGACCGACGACGACCGCCCGGTGGGCTGCGTCGCCTTCCGCCAGGTGGACGCGGTGACGGTCGAGTTGAAGCGGATGTATGTCCGCCCCGATCAACGCGGGCGCGGCACCGGGGTCAAGCTGGTGCAGGACCTGATTGCCGAAGCGCGCCGTCAAGGCCGCAAACGCATGACGCTCAGCAGTTATCACACCATGACGGGCGCGCACCGGATCTACCGCGCCTTGGGGTTTCGCGATGTCGCGGCCCCGGCGGATCTGCCGCCGCTCTATCACGGCCGCGTTCTGTTCATGGAGATGGACCTGTAGAGCGGTTCAGGTTTTGACGGAAACAAAAGTATCGGAAAACGCGTTCGAGCATTTGCGAGAGGCAGCGATTTCCGATTCCATAATAACCTGAACCGCTTTAAACGCCCCGCCGCGGCGTTGCGTGCCGGGGGGCAATCGGCTAACAGGCGGACAACGCCGCTTTCGACGAGGTCCGCCGATGCCCACCCCGCCCAAACCTGACCTGCGTATCGGCCTTGCCGGGCTTGGCACCGTGGGCATCGGTGTGGTCAAGATCGTGCAACGCCACGCCGATCTGATCGCTGCGCGCACCGGGCGGCGCGTCGTCATCACCGCCGTCTCGGCCCGCGACCGGACCAAGAACCGCGACGCCGATCTGTCCGGCTATGCGTGGGAGGACGATCCCGTGGCGCTGGCCCGCCGCCCCGATGTCGATGTCTTTGTCGAGGTGATGGGCGGCCATGAGGGCCCTGCGCGTCTGGCCACCGAAGCCGCCGTTGCCGCGGGCCGCGATGTCGTCACCGCCAACAAGGCGCTTCTTGCCCATCACGGCCACGACCTGGCCCTGGCCGCCGAGGCCGCCGGCCGCGTGATCCGTTTCGAGGCCGCCGTGGCCGGGGGCATCCCGGTGATCAAGGCCCTGACCGAAGGTCTGGCCGGCAATCAGATCCGCCGTGTGATGGGCGTGATGAACGGCACCTGCAACTATATCCTGACCCGGATGCAAAGCGCGGGCCTGCCCTATGACACCGTCTTTGAAGAGGCCCGCCAGCTTGGCTATCTCGAGGCCGATCCCAACCTTGACGTCGGCGGCATCGATGCGGGCCACAAGCTTTCCCTTCTGGCCGCCATCGCCTTTGGCACTCGCGTCAGCTTTGACGCGGTGGAACTTGAGGGCATCGGCGCCGTGTCGATCGACGACATCACGCTTGCCGCCGACATGGGCTACCGGATCAAATTGCTGGGCGTGGCCCAACTGACCGGGCGCGGGCTGGAACAGCGCATGACCCCCTGCCTCGTGCCCGCCGACAGCCCGCTTGGCCAATTGCAGGGCGGCACCAACATGGTGGTGCTGGAAGGCGACAGCGTCGGCCAGATCGTGCTGCGCGGCCCCGGTGCCGGCGAAGGCCCGACCGCCAGCGCGGTGATGGGCGACGTGATCGACATTGCCCGCGGTCTGCGCCTGCCGACCTTTGGCCAACCCGCCGCCTCCCTTGCCACCCCGATCCCGGCCAAGACGGCCATGCCCGCACCCTATTACCTGCGCATGATGCTTTTGGACAAACCCGGCGCATTGGCCAAGATCGCCACCGCTTTGGGCGAGGCCGGCGTCTCGATCGACCAGATGCGCCAATACGGCCACCAGGGCGTCAATGCCCCGGTGCTGATCGTCACCCACAAGGCCGCCCGCGACGACATCGACCACGCCGTCGGCCTGTTCGCCGGAACCGGCGTTCTGGTCGGTGCGCCGGTCGTGCTGCGCATCGAACAAGTGTGATTTGACGAAACGCCCCGCAGCGCCCACCCTAGAGCGTGTCTGATTCTCATTGAAACAGAAAGATCGAAAATCGCGTTCGAGCCTTGGCGAGAGGCAGCGATTTTCGATTCAACGGGAACCAGACACGCTTTAGCGCAAAAGGGAAGGCGGACATGGTGCTTCTGCGCGCGGCGATCCTGTGGCTCTGTCTGACCCTGCCCGTCCTGGCCGAGGCGCTGCCCGGCAGCGACGACCCTGGCTTTCGGATCGCCTGGGCCAGCCTGCTTGCCGCCGATGACCCCGCCGCCCTGCACATGCTGCACGCCCTTGCCACCCAGGGCAACACGGCCGCCCTGATCGCCTTGCCGCTGGCCCTGCGCTGGTTGCCGCCCCAGCCCGACCGGGCCGTGCTGCGCCGCATCGGCGATGCCTGGGTGCGTGATCTGGCCCAGGCCGCCTTCAAGCCGGCCGCCCTGTGGGCCGATGGCGAGATCTCGCCCGGCATGTCGCAGCAGATGGACCGCGCCCTGTGGCTTTACGAATTGGGCGAGGCGCGCAAGGCTGACGCCCTGCTGGGTGCCTGGTTCAACCACATGCCCATGGCCGCCCCCCTGCCCAAAGGCTTTACCGATCTTGATGCCACTCCCATGCTCAAGGCCTTGATCCTGATCGAACATCTGACCCGCGGCGGCCGCAAGGCGCTGGCACCTTTGCAGTCCATGTTGGATCAGGACCGCATCGAAGGCTGGATGGCGCTGGTCGAGTTGAACGATCATTACCCTGTGACGGCCGGCCCGCCGATCCAGGCCAATCTGCGCCTTTCCACCAATGCCGCCACCCGGCTTGCCGATGGCCGCCGCGCCCTGCGGCTGTTGTGGAACGAAGAGCCAAAGCCCCCGCTGCCCGCCGAAACCCTGGCCATGGCCACGGCCGACCTTTTGCCCCGCAGCACCTTTGCCCCGGTCCGCGCCTTTTGCGCCGCCCGATGCGCCGCCACGGCCCCGGCCTGCGAACAGGCCTTCCTGTCGTTGCTTGGCGCCCCATACCATACCGTCGCCCAGGCCGCGCCGCTGAACAGCCTGATGGATGAAGCGGCCTTCTTCGCCACGCCACGCGGCGAACAGGTGCTGCTTGGGGCGGCGGTCCGGCACCGACTTGGCCTCAATCTTGTCACTGATCCCGCATCGCGCCTTGTCCAGGACCCGGCATTTGTCGCCAGCCGCAGCCTGGACGCCTGCTTTGCCGATGCCGCGACCCGGGCCCTGCAACCCTTCCCCACAGCGCCATGACGGCCCGTTTGACCCAAGGCGCAAGGGGCGGTCCGGGCTGAAACAAACCCCACCCGTTAGCGCAACCAGCCTTGCTCAATGACCCAAATCCACTAAGGCTTTGGCAAAGCTCATAAAGGACCCATCATGGCCGACAAATCCGATTTCCAGGACCGCCTGCTTTCCCTTGGCCTGGCCCGCGTTTCCGAAGCGGCCGCCCTGGCGTCAGCCAATCTGATCGGGCGCGGCAATGAAAAGGCCGCCGATCAGGCCGCCGTGAATGCCATGCGGGACCAGTTGAACATGCTGGACATTGCCGGCGTCGTGGTCATCGGCGAAGGCGAGCGTGACGAGGCGCCCATGCTGTTCATCGGCGAAGAGGTCGGCACGGGCAAAGGCCCCGCCGTGGACATCGCCCTTGACCCCTTGGAAGGCACGACCCTCACGGCCAAGGACATGCCGAATGCCCTGACCGTCATTGCCATGGCCCCGCGCGGCACGCTTTTGCACGCGCCGGATGTCTATATGGAAAAGCTTGCCATTGGCCCGGGCTTTCGGCGCGGCGTCGTGACGCTGGACATGTCCCCTTCGGAACGGGTCTCGGCGCTGGCTGCGTCGAAAGGCTGTTCGACCCGGGACATCACGGTTTGCGTTCTGGAACGCCCCCGCCATGAACAGATGATCGAAGAGCTTCGCTCCACCGGGGCCGCGATCCGCCTGATCACAGATGGCGATGTGGCGGGCGTCATGCATTGCGCCGAACCGCAAATCACCGGCATCGACATGTATATGGGCTCGGGCGGTGCGCCCGAAGGTGTGCTGGCGGCGGCGGCGCTCAAATGCATGGGCGGGCAGATGTTCGGCAGGCTCTTGTTTCGCAATGACGACGAAAAGGCCCGCGCCCGCAAGGCCGGCATCACCAATTTCGACCGGGTCTATACCCGCGACGATCTGGTCACGTCCGATGTGATCTTTGCCGCGACCGGGGTGACCGATGGCTCGCTGGTGGCGGGCATCAAGCGCGAGGTCGGCTTCATCTCGGCCGAGACGATCCTGATGCGCTCCAAGACCGGCTCGGTGCGCCGGATGCTGTATCGCAACCCGGTCAAGTAGGGCGGGGTCAACCCTGGCTTTACCTCCCCGAATTTGCCAACTCCAATTCCCCAAACCGGTTTGGGAAACCTTTCATTTTGGTTAACAAAAATCGGCAAGATACTGTGAAATAACGATAAAACACGATGTCCAAAACTTGGACATCACCCCACCTTGCATTTCCCGGCCCCAAAGGGCAATCCTGCTCCCATGTCGGACCGCGCATTCCTGAACGTCGAAAATTCGCTGACCGGACGCCGCTGGATCGGCCCTGGGCTGGAAGCTGACCGCCTGGCCGAGGCGATGATGCAGGCGACCCGCCTGCCCCTGCCCTTGTGCCATACCCTGGTCGCCCGCAACGTGGCCCCGGCCGATGCCGCGGCCTACCTCGCCCCATCCCTGCGCGATCTGATGCCCGACCCACGGTCCTTGCGCGACATGGAAAGGGCGGCTGGCCGCTTTCTGGCCGCCGTCTCGGCCCGCCAGCGCATCGCGATCTTTGCCGATTATGATGTGGATGGCGGGGCCTCTGCCGCCCTGCTGATCACCTGGTTGCGCGCCCTGGGGCAGACCCCCACCCTGTATATCCCCGACCGGATCGACGAAGGCTACGGCCCCAATGTGCCCGCCATGGCCAGCCTTGGCGCGGCCCATGACCTGATCATCTGCGTCGATTGCGGCACCCTGTCCCACGATCCCATCACCGCTGCGGGCTGCGATGTCGTGGTCCTGGATCACCATCTTGGCGGCGAGGTCCTGCCCCCCGCCCTTGCCGTGGTGAACCCCAACCGCCAGGACGAGGATGGCACCCTGGGCCACCTTTGCGCCGCCGCCGTCGTCTTTCTGATGCTGGTCGAGGCGAACCGACAGCTGCGCGATACGGGCACCCAGGGGCCCGACCTGATGGCGATGCTGGACCTTGTGGCCCTGGCCACCGTGGCCGATGTCGCCCCCTTGATCGGCGTCAACCGCGCCTTTGTGCGCCAGGGGTTGAAGGTCATGGCACATCGCGACCGCCCCGGCCTGCGCGCCCTTGCCGATGTGGCCAAACTGGACCAGGCCCCCACCGCCTATGCGCTGGGCTTCGTTCTGGGTCCACGCATCAACGCAGGCGGGCGCATCGGCCAGGCCGATCTTGGTGCGCGGCTTCTGTCCACCGCCAACCCGATCGAGGCCAGCCAGCTTGCCGCCCGCCTGCACCTTCTGAATACCGAACGCCGCGCGATCGAGGCCGATGTCCGCGCCGAAGCCCTGGCCCAGGTCGAGGCGCGAGGTGACAATGGCACCCTTGCCTGGGCCGCTGCCGAGGGCTGGCATCCCGGCGTGGTCGGCATCGTCGCCGCCCGGTTGAAAGAGGCCACCCATCGCCCCGCCGTGGTGATCGGCTTTGACGGCGATCACGGCAAGGGTTCGGGCCGTTCCATCGAAGGCGTCGATCTTGGGGCGGCCATTCACACCCTGGCAGCCGAAGGGCTGATCGAAAAGGGCGGCGGCCACCGCATGGCGGCCGGGCTCAGCCTCAGCCAGGCGCAACTCGAACCGGCCATGGCCCGGCTTGACGCCCTGCTGTCCCGCCAGACCGGCCCGATCACCGCCGCCGCGCTGCGGCTGGACGCGCTGCTGATGCCCATGGCCGCCACGGTCGCGCTGATAGAGGCTGTCGAGGCCGCCGGTCCCTTTGGTGCCGCCTCTCCCGCGCCGCGCTTTGCCTTTGCCCATCAGCAGGTCACCGCCCGCCCCATGGGCAGCGGCCATCTGCGCCTGCGTTTTGGCGATGCCAGCGCCAAGCTTGAAGCCGTTCTGTTCAACGCCCATGACACCCCCCTGGGGGCGGCCTTTCTGTCCGCCAGGCCGGGCCGCTTTCACCTTGCCGGGCGGTTGGAACTGAACCACTTCGGCGGGCGCAGCAGGGTGCAATTGCGCCTTGAAGACGCGGCCCTTGCGACAAGTTGATTTTTCCTCTTGCGCTGTCCGGGCGGCTTGATTAGACACCGCCGCACTGAGAACGACACCACCTGCGGCCCGTTCGTCTATCGGTTAGGACACCAGGTTTTCAACCTGGGAAGAGGGGTTCAACTCCCCTACGGGCTGCCACTCTCTCCCGGATCTCTGCGCATTTGACCAGCCTATGGGGCGGCGAGGTTTCGCTTGATCTCGACCTCGACAGCCGCGTCCA
>JAYSWK010000181.1:0-2006 GCA_043718085.1 Rhodobacterales bacterium | reverse complement strand
CATTCCTGGGCTTGGGCATCCAGCCGCCATTGTCCGACTGGGGCGGCATGGTGCGGGAAAACAAGGATGGGTTGGTTTATGGCAAGGCGGCGGCGATGATGCCGGCCGCGGCGATTGCCGCACTGGCGATCAGCGTCAATCTGGTGGCGGACTGGGTTCTGTCGCGGACCTCAAGCCTGAAAGGGGGTCGCGGTGGCTGAACTGTTGGAGATCCAGAACCTGCGGATCGAGGCGACGGCCTACCCGCCGGGCGAGCCGCCCAAGCACATGGTGCTGGTCCAGGACGTGTCGGTCTCGGTCGCCAAGGGCCAAGTGCTGGGCCTGATCGGCGAGTCCGGGGCGGGCAAATCGACCATCGGCCTGAGCGCCATGGCGTTCGGGCGCGGTGGAGTGCGGCTGACCGGCGGCAAGGTGATGCTGAACGGGCGGGACATTCTGCAGGCCGATGCGGCGGGTTTGCGCGCCTTGCGCGGCCATGAGGTGACCTATGTGTCGCAATCGGCGGCGGCCTCGTTCAACCCGGCGTGGCGGCTGATGGATCAGGTGATCGAGGCCTGCCTGCAGCACAAACTGTTAAGCCGCAAGGATGCCGAAACGCGGGCGGTGGAATTGTTCCGCAGGCTTGGTTTGCCCGACCCCGAGAACTTTGGCAGCCGCTATCCGCATCAGGTGTCGGGCGGGCAATTGCAGCGCGCGATGACGGCGATGGCCTTGTGCCCCAAGCCTGACTTGGTGATCTTTGACGAGCCGACCACGGCGCTGGATGTGACCACCCAGATCGAGGTTCTGGCCGCGATCAAGGAGGCGATCCACGATACCGGCGTCGCTGCCCTGTACATCACCCATGATCTGGCGGTCGTGGCGCAGGTGGCGGATGACATTCTGGTGCTGCGGCACGGCAAGAAGGTGGAATACGGCAGAACGGACCAGATCATCAACAACCCGCAGGAAACCTATACCAAGGCTCTGGTCGCGGTCCGGTCGATCGAACATGTGGAAAAGACGTTTCCCAATGCCGTGCTGACGGTGCAAAACGTCACGGCGCGCTATCGCGGCACGGCGTTTGACGTCTTGAAGAATGTGACGGTGGATGTGGCGGCCGGGCAAACGCTGGCTGTGGTGGGCGAAAGCGGGTCGGGCAAATCGACGCTGGCGCGGGTGATCACCGGGCTTTTGCCCGCGACACAGGGCCGCATCCAGTTTGCCGGGCGCACCCTGTCGCCGGATCTGGCCGCCCGCAGCAAGGATGATCTGCGCGAGTTGCAGATGATCTATCAGATGGCCGACACCGCGATGAACCCGCGCCAGACCGTGGGCACGATCGTCGGGCGGCCGCTGGAGTTCTATTTCGGCCTGAAGGGCGAGGCCAAACGCAAGCGCGTGCAGGAATTGCTGGATCAGATCGAAATGGGGTCGGGCTATATCGACCGCTATCCGGCGGAACTGTCGGGCGGGCAAAAGCAGCGGGTCTGCATCGCGCGAGCCTTGGCGGCCAAGCCCAAGCTGATCATCTGCGACGAGGTGACCAGTGCGCTGGACCCGCTGGTGGCGGACGGCATCCTGAAGCTGCTGTTGGAATTGCAGGCGCGCGAGGGCGTGGCCTATCTGTTCATCACCCATGATCTGGCGACCGTAAAAGCCATAGCCGACAAGATCGCCGTGATGTTCAAGGGGCAGGTCGTGCGCTATGGTCAGAAGGGCGATGTGCTGGCCCCGCCGTTTGACGACTATACCGATCTTCTTTTGTCCTCGGTGCCCGAGATGCAGTTGGGGTGGCTGGAAGGCGTGCTGGCAAGCCGCAGGATGGAAAGCGCGGGGAATTAGAGCGTGTCGGGTTCAACCAGCTTCAAGCATTCACTTGTGCTCCCGAGGCAGCGACTGCCCTTGCAAACGCGTTCGGGGTGCAGGTGAATTCAATTGAACGCGACACACTTTAGGGCGGTTCAAGTTCATGTTGAATCAGAATTCAAACCAAAAGTGTTTGAATTCTGATGCTTGATGTTTCA
>JAYSWK010000019.1:0-2528 GCA_043718085.1 Rhodobacterales bacterium | reverse complement strand
ACCGTCGTCAAGCCCCTGATCAAAGGCCGCATCCTGCCAGACGTCGCCCGACATCGCGTGGCGCAGAACCGAATGGGCGGACAAAAGCGCAAACATCTCGCCCGTCATGAAGGTCTGGAAGCTGACGACTTCGCCTGCCGAAACATGGGCCCATTTCGAATGGGTTCCGGGCAGGCAGACCACACCGTCAAAGGCAGGCAAGAGGGCCAGCGCCCCCGCGATCTGGGTCTCTTCGCCGCGCATCACATCGGCGGGGCGCATCTGTTTCAACCCCGGTGCGATGCGCAGGGTCATGCGGGCATCGGCGACGGGCACCGGGGTCATGGCGGCGATATCCAGGGGGGCGCAGGGCACGGCGCGGTAGGGCGCCTCGTGCCAGCCCTGCCGGCTGCCGACCATGCCGCAGGCCACGACCGGCGTCACGCGGCCACCCGTCGCTGCGCCAAGCCAGGGCGCGATCAGGTCCAGAAGGGCGCCCTCGAATGCGCCACGGGCAAGTTTGCTCATCCCGGCGTCGGACTGCGCCTGCGCCAATATCCCGCTGCGGCCCATGGCCCAGGCGCGCAGGTTTGAGGTTCCCCAATCAACCGCGATCCAATCAGGCGTCATGGCAAGGCCTTTCGGCCCAATGGTCCGGTCAACGTGATTTGCTGGTTCTTCTGGGCGATCATGGGTTCGGGACTTTGGCAATTGAGAGAAAGGGACAAGGTTAAAGACGATGTGCTTCTACGACCCACATCGTCGCGGGCCAAGCCACCGGCAGGGTCAGACCCTGCGACATCAGCGCGCGGCCCGAAAGGATCAGGGGGCCGGATTTCAGGGCGTTCGTGCCGCGCGCACGCGGCGGACCATCCTGGGGATTGCGCAGCGCCAGATGATAGCGCGCATCGGGTTGCAACCCGCTGAGGCGAAGCGGGCGCGGCAGGATCTGGACAGAGGCCTCGGCCTGACCGGCAAAGACCACAAAGCGGCTGCCATCTGCGGCCAACTGCATCTCGGCCACCACGGCGGGATCGGCGCTGGACAGGCGGTGGATCACCCCCGCCATCATCCATGCGCGGTTGGCCTTGTACCAGGTTGTCACATCGGTCAGCACCGCCGCTTCGTCATCGGTCAATTCGCGCGGGTCCATCTCGAACCCCATATGGCGCTGGGCCGCAACCCAGGCGCGGAATGCCATGGGCAGGATGCGGCCGGAGGTGTGGGAGGTGCGCGGGCCGACATGGCTGCCCGTCAGGACCGAGGGCAGGAACAAGGCCGCGTCATGCTGGATGCGCAGGCGTTCCAGCGCGTCGTTGCTGTCCGACAGCCAGACGCGGTGGGTGCGCGCCAGAATGCCCGCGTCGATGCGCCCGCCACCCGAGGCACAGCTTTCGATCTCGACCATCGGATGGGCCACACGCAAACGGTCCAGAAGGTCATAGATGCCACGGGTCTGAGCGGCATCGACTACGGGCAAAAGGCGGTTGTGATCCCATTTGACATAGTCGATGTCATGGGCCCCAAGGACGGCCGACACCGCATCATACAAGTAATCGCGCACCTCGGACCGGGACAGATCCAGCACCATCTGATTGCGCCCGGTCACCTGATCCGCCGGGCCCAGCCGCCATTCGGGATGGGCGCGGAACAGATCGCTGTCGGCATTGACCATTTCGGGTTCGAACCAAAGGCCGAAGGTCATGCCAAGTTTCTGGACCTCGGCAATCAGGGGACCCAGACCTTGCGGCCATTTGCGTCGGTCGATGACCCAGTCGCCCAGCGAGGATGTGTCATCGTCACGCTGGCCGAACCAGCCGTCATCCAGCACAAAACGCTCGGCCCCAAGGGCGGCGGCGCGCTGGGCAATGGCGGTCAGGTCGGCCAGATCGTGCTTGAAATAGACCGCCTCCCAGCAATTGCAATGCACAGGTCGCGGGCGGGCGGGATCGGGCCATTGCACGACGCGGTCGCGCAGGTCGCTTTGCAGCATGGCCCCGATGCCGTTCAGCCCGGCATGAGAATAAGCCGCGATCAGGGGCGCGGTTTCAAAGCTGTGGCCCGCGCGCGTTTCGGCACCGCCGGCATGGCCGAACTGGATTTGACGGCGACCGTCGGGCAGTTCTTCGGCCACCATCCGGTGACCGCCCGACCAGGCGTAATGCAGCGCAAAAGCGGTGCCCTGGGCTTCGGTGCAGCCCTGTTCGGGCAGGACCAGATAGGGCGGATGTTCATGGCCGGAACGCCCGCCCCGCGCCTCGCGCGCATGGATCCCGGCGGTCCAGAGGACGGCGTTCAAGTGAAACTCGCGCGTCCATTTGCCGGACACGTCAAGGATGTGATCGGCCAATAGCGGCGCAGGCAGAACCGGGGCGGCCAGCCAGTGCAGCCGGACCGGGTCATCGCTGTCCAGCCGGGTGGACAGGGTGAAAACCCCGGTGATTTCGGCCGTGATCGTATGGGTCAGACGCAGGCCGGGGGCGCTGGACTGAAAGACCAGGGCATGCGGGCTGACCTTGGCTGCGCCAAAGGCAAAGGTCGGGTCCCGT
>JAYSWK010000180.1:0-2008 GCA_043718085.1 Rhodobacterales bacterium | reverse complement strand
TGGGAAAGGCGGGTTGTTTCGGCATCGGCAAGCCTCCTCGTGCGGATGCCCAAGCCTATCAGATCAGGCGGAACGTGGCAGGTTTTTCAGACGTTCCTAGGCAAGATGGGCAAGTCGGTAATTCGGCGAGGCCGAAAAACCGACTTGCCCATCCTACAAGGGGAACCAGCGCCCAAATCTTTTCGAAAAGATTTGCAAATTCCTTCGAAGGAATTTGGTCTTTCCCGATACCGAAACCCTAAAATCCCGTTAACAACAAAATACTAATCTATTGATAGTTAACGATATTCTATATTGTCCACATATGGACACCTACCCGATCAGCGCCTTGACCCGCGCCACAAAATCCTCGCCCCGCTTCTCAAAATTCGGATACTGGTCGAAACTCGCCGCCGCCGGGGCCAGCAAAACCACCTCGCCCGCCTCGGCTTCCTCGGCCGCCCGTGCCACAGCCCGCGCCATCGTCTCGCAAATCTCGTGCGGCACATCGCCCAATTCCAGCGCGAAATCCCGCGCCGAATGGCCGATCAGATAGGCCTTCCTGACCGCGCCCACAAAGGGCAACAGCCCCTTGATCCCGCCCTCCTTGCCCAGACCGCCGGCAATCCAGCGGATCGCGCCAAAGGCCTGCAGCGCCTTGGCGGCACTGTCCACATTCGTGGCCTTGCTGTCATTGATGAACCGCACGCCGCCCCGCTCGCCCACCAATTGGCTGCGATGCGGCAAGCCTGCAAAGCTGGCAAAAGCCCCCTCGATCAGCTTTGGCGCCACGCCCAGACTGCGGCAGGCCGCATAGGCCGCACAGGCATTTTGGTGATTATGCGCCCCCGGCAGCCCCGACACGCCGCGCAGGTCGATCGCGGCCACTTGCCGGCCCTTGCGCCATTCCGCCAAGAATCCCTTGCGGGCAAAGACCGACCAGCCAAACCCTTCCAGCTTCTGCCCGGACGAGATGCGGATCACCCGGTCATCCGCCGCCCCTTCGGCCAGTTGCCCCGCCAGATAGCGCCCCTCGTCCTCGTCCACGCCCACCACGGCCCGGTCCGGCCCGCCTTCGGCGAACAGACGCCGCTTGGCCGCGAAATAGCCGCCGTAACCGCCATGGCGGTCCAGATGGTCGGGCGACAGGTTGGTGAAAACCGCCACATCCGGCGTCAGATGGCGGGCCAGATCGGTCTGATAGGACGACAGTTCCACCACGACGACCTCGCCGTCCTGCGCGGGGTCAAGATCCAGAACCCCCCACCCGATGTTTCCTCCCATTTGCGTCGGCCGCCCGGCGACCTGCAGGATGTGATGGATCAGCGCCGTGGTCGTCGATTTCCCGTTTGACCCGGTCACGCAGACCACCCGCGGCGTGACATCGAAATCATCCCAATCGGCCGTGGCATAGCTGCGAAAGAACAGGCCAATGTCATTGTCAACCGGCACGCCCAACTCCAGGGCCCGCGCAATGACCTTGTGGGGCTTTGGGTAAAGATGCGGGATGCCGGGCGAGGTGACCAGACAGGCGACACCCTCCAGCGCCCCATGGCGCATCAGGTCGGTGCAGGCAAAGCCGTCCGCCTCGGCCTTGGCCCGCGCCTCGGGGCTGTCGTCCCACAGCAGGGTTTCGGCCCCCCCCGCCGCCAGCGCCCGTGCCGTGGCCAGACCCGACCGGCCAAGCCCCAGCACCGCCACCTTTTGCCCCTGATAACCCCGCACCGGAATCATTGCCGACCTCTTGCCTAAAACCGCCCTGACAATGACCGCCCCCCGCTGCCTTCGCAAGCACAAGCCGGGTGCCAGGGCCCGGTCCAAAACGAATCACCCAGGTGCGATCCACGCCAAACGCCCAGGCCCGGCACCGGCCCATCCCCATGATTTTCGCGGCACCACAGGCTGAACATCGCCTTTCCGGCGCACGGCCCGGAAATTCCGGGATTTCATGGAACACGCACTTTCCAGCGATATCACCCTACATGTAGTTAAGATTTGACCAACGACATCTACCTATTGGATGCACCTT
>JAYSWK010000179.1:0-5079 GCA_043718085.1 Rhodobacterales bacterium | reverse complement strand
CGGGCGAGATGATCCAATTGGCTGCCATCGCCGTCAAGATGGGGGCCACCAAACAGGATTTCGACCGGACGGTAGCCGTCCATCCGACAATGGCCGAGGAACTGGTGACCATGCGCAAGCCGGTCCGCTGACCCGGGGCCCGGTTTTTGCAGCCACCTGACAGCCAAAAGCTGACCTGCAATGGCTATTGCGCTTGAATTTTGCCCGCGAATGCACAGGTTAGGGCAGACCGATAGGATGAGGGAATTTGGATGGCAGGCAGCGGTGGCCCCTGGGGCGGCAATGGTGGTGGTGATGACGAGGACGAGCGCCGCAAGAACGGTGGCCGCCCAGGTGGCGACGACCGGCGCGGGCAGGGTCCGAACATCCCCGATGTTGACCGGCTGATGAAGAAGGGCCAGGAACAGCTGCGCGTCCTGATGGGCGGCGGCGGGTCGGGTGGTCAGAACCAGGACGGCGGCCCCGGCGGCTATTTCAACCGCCAGACCCTGTTCTTTGGCGTGATCGGCCTGTTGCTGATCTGGTCCTATCTGTCGTTCTACACGGTCAAGCCCGAGGAACGTTCGGTCGAGCTGTTGTTCGGCAAGTTCACCAGTGTCGGCGAGTCGGGGCTGAACTTTGCCCCCTGGCCCGTCGTCACCGCCTATATCGTCAACACCTCGCGCCAGAACACCACCGACATAGGCACGGGCGAGGCCGGGGTGCTTGACAATGGCCTGATGCTGACCTCGGACCAGAATATCGTGGATATCGAATTTGGCGTGGTCTGGACGATCAATGACCCGGCCAAATATCTGTTCAACCTGGCCGACCCCGAGGACACGATCCGTGCCGTTTCGGAATCGGCCATGCGTGACATCATCGCACGCTCCGAATTGGCGCCGATCCTGAACCGTGACCGGGGCATTGTGACCAGCGAACTGGTGCAAGAGGTGCAGAAGACTTTGGATACCTATGACAGCGGCATTTCGGTGGTGCGGGTCAACTTCGACAAGGCCGATCCGCCGAAAGAGGTGATCGACAGCTTCCGCGCCGTGCAGGCCGCCCAGCAAGAGCGCGACACGTTGCAAAAAGAGGCCGATGCCTATTCCAACAAGATCACCGCCAAATCGCGCGGGGATGCGGCCCAGATCGCCCAGCAGGCCCAGGCCTATTCCGCCCAGGTCGTCAATCAGGCCGAAGGCGATGCCGCCCGCTTTCTGTCGATCTATGCCGAATACGTGAAGGCGCCCGAGGTGACCCGGCAGCGGCTTTACATCGAAACCATGGAAAGCGTTCTGGGGGGCATGAACAAGGTGATCATGGATGGTGTGTCGGGCACGAACGGGGTTGTGCCCTATCTGCCCTTGAACGGGTTGACCGCCAAGGAAGGGACCAACTGATGCGCATGATCTATGTCATTCCCGCCGTCGTGATCGTGTTGGCCACGGCCCTGTCCTCGGTCTTTACGGTGGACGAGCGTGAAAAGGTGCTGGTGCTGCAATTCGGCGAGATCATTCAGGTGGTCGACAAGCCCGGACTTTACACCAAAGTGCCCTTCATCCAGGACATCGAGCGTTACGATGACCGCATCCTTGGCCTGCCGACCAACCCATTGGAGGTGACGCCTCTGGATGACCGCCGTCTGGTGGTGGATGCTTTCGCGCGCTGGCGCATCGTGGATCTGAACAGGTTCCGGCTGTCCAACAGCGGTGGCGGCATTGATGCGGCAAGGGCCAATCTGGACAAGATCGTCAATGCCGAGATCCGCGAGGTCCTGGGTGGCGTGCCGTCAAAGGCCGTGCTGTCGGTGGACCGGGTCGGTCTGATGAACAAGATCCGCGACAACGCCCGCGCCAAGGCGGCGACGTTGGGCATTGATGTGATCGACGTGCGCCTGACCCGCACCGACCTGCCCAAGCAGAACCTGGATGCGACCTTCAAGCGGATGCAGGCCGAACGCCAGCGCGAGGCGACCGACGAGGTGGCGCGCGGCAACGAGGCGGCGCAAAAGATCAAGGCCGAGGCCGACCGTTCGGCAATCGAGATCACCTCGCAAGCCGCCAAAGAGGCCGAGATCATCCGTGGTCAGGCCGATGCCAAACGCATCGCGATCTATGCGGCCGCCTATGGCAAGGACCCGGAATTCTTTGCCTTTACCCGCTCGCTCACCGCCTATCAAACGGCGATGCCGGGCAGCAACACCTCGATCGTGATGTCGCCGGACAGCGAATTTTTCCGGTATTTCAATGTCGAAAACCCGGCCACGGCCGCGGCCGCCGCCGCCGTTGTTGCCCCGGCGCCCTGAACGTAACGGAAGCCTCACGCGGCTTTGAGCCGAGGTGAGGCTTCTTGCGTTGCAATTCCTGCCGCCGGGGCGATGATGCACCCGTCACGTCCCGGTCGGGCCCTGCGCCAGACCGCGTTTATTCAGAGGAGTTCGAACGTGCTTCTTGACCATCCCGTCCCCACGATGTCCCAACGGCCCCGGCCGCGCCGCGTTCTGATGGCGCTGGGCCTTGGCCTTTCGCTGTCACTGGCAGGCGTCGCCCCCGGCGCAGCCCAGGGCATTCCGCCCAGCTTTGCCGATCTTGCGGAAAAGTTCAGCCCGGCCGTGGTGGACATCACGACCTCGACCATTGTGGCAGCCCCTGTCGATGGTCAGCCCCAGGTGCCGCCCGGATCGCCATTTGAAAAGTTCTTCCAGGATTTCATGGATCAGAACGGCGAGGGCGGCAGCCCGCAACCCCAACAACCCGAACGCTCCGAGGCGCTTGGCTCGGGCTATATCATTTCGGCTGACGGCTATATCGTCACCAACAACCATGTGATCGAAGGCGCCGACGACATCCAGATCGAGATGTTCGGCACCGATCACAAGACCTTCAAGGCCAAGCTGATCGGCACCGACCTGAAAACCGATGTGGCGCTGTTGAAGATCGAAAGCCCCGAACCCTTGCCTTTTGTCAGCTTTGGCGACAGCGACAAGATGCGCGTGGGGGATTGGGTCATCGCCATGGGCAACCCGTTGGGGCAGGGCTTTTCGGTGTCCGCCGGGATCGTCTCGGCGCGCGGACGCGAATTGAGCGGCACCTATGACGACTTTCTGCAAACCGATGCCGCGATCAACAAGGGCAATTCCGGCGGCCCGCTGTTCAACATGAACGGCGAGGTCATCGGCATGAACACCGCGATCCTGTCGCCCTCGGGCGGCTCGATCGGCATCGGCTTTTCGATGGCGTCGAATGTGGTCAGCAAGGTGGTGGATCAGCTGAAGCAATTTGGCGAAACCCGCCGTGGCTGGCTTGGCGTGCGCATCCAGGATGTCACACAGGATGTGGCCGATGCGATGAGCCTGGCCGAGGCCAAGGGTGCCCTGGTCACCGATGTGCCGGATGGCCCGGGCAAGGATGCCGGGATCCAGTCGGGGGATGTCATCGTGACCTTCAACGGCAAGGAGGTGGCCGACAGCCACGCGCTGGTCAATCTGGTGGCCGATGCCCCGATAGGCGAGATGGTGCCCGTCGTCGTGCTGCGCGCCGGGGAAAGCGTCAGTCTGGATGTCAAGCTTGGCCGCCGTGAAGATGCCGAAGCCGCCGCCGAACCCGCTGCCCAGAAAGGCACGCCGGCCGAACCTGAAACGGCCGATGTCCTGGGTCTGACCCTTTTGCCCCTGACCGATGACATGGCCGAAAAGCTGGGCTTGTCGGCCGGCGACAAGGGGCTGGCCATTGCCAAGGTCGATGTGGCCTCTGAGGCCTATGAAAAGGGTCTGCGCGAAGGCGATGTGATCACCGAGGCGGGCCAGCAGCCCGTGGCGACGCTGCAAGACATCCAGGACCGTCTGTCCGAGGCCAAGGATGCCGGGCGCAAGTCGCTGCTCTTGCTGATCCGCCACGACGGCGACCCGCGTTTTGTGGCGCTGACCATCCAGTAGGCCACGAATATTCCGCGACGTTTCAGGGGCGGCAGGTCATCCTGTCGCCCTTTTTGCGTGTTTTGCCCTTTGTCACAGCTCGTCCAGCGCCGTGGTGGCCAGGCCAAGTTCCTTGGCCGCCGCCAGCGACAATTGCGGGCTGTCCAGCCCGTGATCGGCCTGGTAGCGGCGCAAGGCCTCGGACGTGGCCGCGTCCATCGCCCCAGTTACGGGCATCATGTAATACCCCCGGGCCTTCAGCGCGCGTTGCAACGTGGCCAGAAAATCGACCGTCACCGTTTCGGGGCAGGGGGTCTTGAACCAGATGTCGCGGTTCTGCTGCACCTGACTTAGCCTGGCCTCGGTCCGATAGACCGCCTGGGCCGTGACATTGCCCGCGCCGTCGCGCATTTCGGGCGAGACAAGGCTTTGTTCGGTCACCGTTTCATAGACGGCCGGCTGACGTTCGTGGGCCCAGCAGGTGCCCTTAGGCCCCGCGGGCGGGCCATCGCCCTTGATCTGCACGACTTCCCCAGCCAGGTTCAGCCCATGTGGCGGCGCGACATGGATCTGCCCCCCGCAGCCCGCCAGACCAAGCGCGCTTAGAAGGCCGATCGAAAGGACCCGTTTCATGCTGCCTGCCGCTCCTCATGGCCGGGTGGTCCCGGCGCCTTGCGCGGCATCATAGGGGCAAAAGCGTCAAGGGGAAAGGCTTCAGGGCTGATCCCCGGCCCTTGCGACCGGGGCTTTGAAGTCGGGCTGCAACAACGTGTCAAGCAGGGGCGACAGATCCTCGATATCTTCGGCCACGACATGAACCACCCCGGCATCGCGCTGCAGCCGCCCGGTGACGCGCAAAAGCCGCCCCGAGATGACGGCCCGGCGAAAACGTTCATAGATATTGGCCCAGACCACGACATTGGCCGTGCCCGTCTCGTCCTCCAGCGTGATGAAGATCACGCCCTTGGCCGTGCCCGGCCTTTGGCGCACCAGCACAAGCCCCGCCACGCAGACCCGCGCCCCTGCCGAAGGTTCGTCCAGCCGTGCGGCGGGCAGGGCCGCAGGCGGGCGCGGCCAGGAATTGGGTCGCGGGGTCGGGGTCAGCCAGTCGGACATGGGAACGAATATAGAACACAAGTCGCCACCGGGCAAGCGCGTCAGCTCTGGCCCCGTGCCGCAGCAAG
>JAYSWK010000178.1:0-2016 GCA_043718085.1 Rhodobacterales bacterium | reverse complement strand
TACCACAGGCTGCGCGGGTATTGGCGGACACGCCCCTGACGATACTTGCCATGAGCCGGCTTTATTCATCCCCGTGCTTTCCGGTCGGGGCCGGGCCGGATTATGTGAACGCGACCGCGCTGATCGAAACTGAATTAACGCCCGAGGCCCTGTTGCGCCGTCTGCACGCGGTGGAGGCCGCGTTTGGCCGGCAAAGGGTGCAGCGCTGGGGGCAAAGGACGCTTGACCTTGATCTGCTGGCTTGCGGCGATCTGGTCTTGCCGGATGCGGCCACGCAGGATCACTGGCGGGCGCTGGCACCGGACCAACAGGCCAAAGCGGCGCCGCAAGAGCTGATTCTTCCCCATCCGCGCCTGCAGGATCGGGCGTTCGTCCTGGTGCCCCTGGCCGATATTGCCCCCGATTGGCGCCACCCGAGGCTGGGTTTGACGGTGTTGCAGATGTTGGGCCGGCTGAAAAAGGCCGAAATTGACGCAGTAAGGCCGCTTTAGGCTGGGAAATCCGGCCCATTTGCGCTTGTCAACCTTGGGGCTTGCGCTTAGATAGGCGCTTCCCGTGCCCCCTACACTATGGAGCAGACATGGCCCGCGTGACGGTTGAAGATTGCGTTGACAAGGTTCCGAACCGGTTCGAACTGGTGATGCTGGCGGCCCATCGGGCCCGCGAGATCCAGTCGGGCTCGCCCGTGACTGTGGACCGCGACAATGACAAGAACCCCGTGGTCGCCCTGCGCGAGATCGCGGACGAGACCCAGCTGGCATCGTCGCTGCGCGAGCGTATGATCGAAAGTCACCAGACCCAGATCGAAGTGGACGAGCCGGAAGACGATCAGATGGCGCTTTTGATGTCGGGCGAGATTGATCGTCCGATGCAGGACGACATGTCGGAAGAAAAGCTGCTGCGCGCCCTGATGGAAGCACAAGGCGAGAATTAAGCGGCGCGAAAACTGAGGCTGGAAGGCGGGGGCATGATCGACGTCGATGATCTGATCGCCCTTGTTCGCAACTATAATCCGCGAACCAACGAGGACCTGCTGAAGCGGGCCTATGCCTATGGCACGCAGATGCATGACGGGCAGTCCCGCAAGTCGGGCGAGCCCTATTTTACCCATCCCGTCGCCGTTGCGGCCATTCTGACCGAGCAGCATCTGGACGATGCCACGATTGTCACAGCACTTTTGCATGACACGATCGAAGACACCAAAAGCACCTATTCCGAGGTTGAACGTCTGTTCGGTCTTGAAGTGGCCGAACTTGTCGATGGCGTGACCAAGCTGACCAATTTGCAGCTGTCCTCTGCCCAAAGTCAGCAGGCGGAAAACTTTCGCAAGTTGTTCATGGCGATGTCAAAGGACCTGCGCGTCATTCTGGTCAAGCTGGCGGACCGGCTGCACAACATGCGCACGATCAAGTCGATGGCGGCTGAAAAGCAGGCCCAAAAGGCGCGCGAAACCATGGAAATCTTTGCGCCGCTGGCCGGGCGCATGGGTATGCAATGGATGCGCGAAGAGCTGGAGGATCTGTCCTTCAAGGTCATGAACCCCGAGGCGCGCAATTCGATCATCCGCCGCTTTCTGATCTTGCAACGTGAAGCCGGGGACGTGGTTCACCAGATCAGCGGCGACATTCGTGGCGAGTTGGACAAGGCCGGGATCGAGGCCGATGTCTATGGCCGCGCCAAGAAGCCCTATTCGATCTGGCGCAAGATGCAGGAAAAGGACCTGGCCTTTTCCAGCCTGTCGGACATCTATGGTTTTCGCATCATCTGCCGTTCGGTGCCGGACTGCTATTCCATCCTTGGCGTGATCCATGGCCGCTGGCGTGCCGTGCCGGGGCGGTTCAAGGATTACATTAGCCAGCCCAAGAGCAATGGCTACCGCTCGATCCACACGACGGTTTCGGGACGGGATGGCAAAAGGGTCGAGGTGCAGGTTCGCACCCAGGAAATGCACGAAGTGGCCGAAGCGGGGGTTGCGGCGCATTGGGCCTACCGCGAGGGCAAGCGCACGGCCAACCC
>JAYSWK010000177.1:0-5086 GCA_043718085.1 Rhodobacterales bacterium | reverse complement strand
CGCGCCGGTGGTGCTGGCCTTGCGGGCAAGATCGGCGAAATCCAGCACCAGATCCTTGGTCACCTCGACAAAGACCGGCCTTGCCCCCATCGCCGCAATCGACCCCGGCACCGGGGCCAGGGTGAAGGCATTGGTCAGCACCACCTCGCCCGCCTGCACCCCCAAGGCCCGCAGGGCACAGCCCAGCGCATAGCCGCCCGAGGCGACGGCCAGGCAGTATTTCGCCCCCGTCATGGTAGCGAATTCCTGTTCCAGCAACACCGTCTCGGCCACTTCGTCGGGGGCCGTGTTGTAGCGGTGCAGCCGCCCGTGGCGCATGACCGCAACCGCAGCCGCAATCCCCTCTTCCGGGATCGGCTCTTGCTGGGTGAAAGAACCGGTGAAGCGCGCGGTCATGACTTGGGCACCTTCACCAGCCACAGATACAGGCCAAGCGTCACCAACAGCCCGGCTGACGCAATGAAGAACCCCATGGCCGGATTGGTCCCCCAAAGCGGCGTCATGAACAGGGCAAAGACCTGCGAATAGAACACCGTGCCCATCAGTTGCGCGATGTTCAGAACCGCCGACACGCCGCCCTGCAGCTCGCCCTGGGCGTTTTCGGGCACCGCTTTGGACATGAGGGCCGACAGCATCGGGTAGATGAACCCCTCGGGCGTGTGGATCAGCATCATGACCACGACCATGACCAGACCGCCGGCATAGCCATAGCCCAAAGCCGCGATGGTGGCGGCCACAAACCCCGCCAGGGCCACGCGATGCTCGCCGAACCGCTTGACCAGGGGGCCGGTCAACCCACCCTGCGCCGCCGCCATGCACAGCCCAAAAATGGCCAGCGTCAGGCCGACCATGCTGGAGGACCAGCCGAACTTCGCCATGCCCCAGAACGGCCAGATCGCCGGGTAGACGCTGGAAAAGAAGAAAAAGCTGAACAGCACGATGCACATGGGCAAGACGCCATGATAGTTCCGGAATACTTTGAACGCGCCAAACGGATTGGCCCTGCGCCATTCAAAGGGGCGGCGATGGGCGGCGTCCAAAGTCTCGGGCAGGACGAAATAGCCAAAGACCAGATTAAGTCCGGCAATCCCCGAGGCCACCCAGAAGGGCACACGCGGCCCCAGATCGCCCAGGGGCCCGCCGATGGCCGGGCCAAGCACAAAGCCCAGTCCAAAGACCGCCCCCATCATGCCATAGTATTTGGCCCGCTCTTCCGGCTCGGTGATATCGGCGATGAAGGCATTGGCAATGACCCAGGAGGCGCCGCAGAACCCCGAAATCGCCCGCCCGAGATAAAGCCACGCCAGCGTCGGTGCCCAGGCCTGCAGGATGTAATCCAGCATCAGCCCGCCAATGGCCAGCAACAGCAAGGGTCTGCGCCCGAAACGGTCTGACAGGTTGCCCATCAGGGGGCCAAAGGCGAACTGGGCCATGGAATAGGCAAAGAACATCCAGCCCCCGACTTTCGAGGCTTCGGCCAAGGGCACCTGCCCCACGGTTTCAATCAGCCGCGGCAGGACCGGAATGATCAGGCCAAAGCCGATCATGTCCAGAAGAACCGTGATCATGATGAAATAAAGGGCGTATTTCGACGGCGATTTTGTCGCCTGGGTTGGGGCTGCGTATTCCATCACGCGACCCTAAAAGCGGGGGCGCAAAGTGTCAAACCGATCCATGGACCAAACCGGGCATGCGCGCCTGCTTGCGGCGTCCGGCCATGAAAAAGGGCGCCGCCAGATCGCTCTGGCGACGCCCCGTCCTGTCAAAAAGGTCAGGTCCTGTTTTGGCGCAGCAGTTCGGTGATGACCCGCACCGAGACGCGGCGGTTCCGGCGTTCGTCACCGGCTTTGTCGATCTTCAACTCGCTTTCGCCGTAGCCTTGCACCACCAGATTTTCCGGGGGCACATCGAAATATTCGCTTAGCGCCTTGGCCACCGATTCCGCGCGGCGGTCCGACAGGGCCAGGTTGGAAGCCGCCGATCCGACGGCATCGGTGTGACCTTCGATCAGAAAGACGGCACCGGGGTTCTGGTCGATGACCTGGCTGATGAACCGCCCCAGCTTGTTCAGCTTCTTGGCTTCGGAGGTCTGGATCGCCGAGGAGCCGGTCTCGAAGGTGATGTTGTTCACATCGATCGTGGGGGCCAGCCAGCGCACTTCCTGGATGTTGCGGATCTGGCGCAGGCTGAACTTGCGCCCGACATAGGCTGCATCGGCTGCCGCAAGTTCGGCCCGCAGCGCCGCATCGCTGTTCTCCATCGAGATGCGGTTGCGTTCGGGCTGGACCCTGGGCAGCTTGGTCACATCGACCCGCTCTTCGGCTTGCAGATCGTCGATCAGCACCGTGCCATGGCCCGTCTTGTCATAGGCCACACGTTGCAGCACACGGCCCGTCGCGTCACGGATCGTCACGATCTGGCTGCCGTCGACGCGCTGGACGATGGTGCGGGTCGAACCGTCGTTGAAGGTTTCGGTCCGCACGGTCGAGCCGGGCTCGCGCAGCAGGGCGTTGTCGTCCTTGTAGACCTGATAGGTGCCGTCCGGCTGGCGCACCACGACCCGGTCGCCCGAGTTCGACACGACCTGCTTGTTGTTGTTGATGATGGCCCCAACGACAAGCGCACCCAAAGCCACCAGACCGACCTTTTCGAAATCCGAAAGGCCGGTTTTCTTGCCCGGAGCCACCGTGGCGGGGGCGGCGGCAAATTCTTCGGTCGAGGCGCGGGTGTCAGCCTCGGTCACCACTTCGGTCGTCACTGTGGCATCATCTGACGGGGCCAGATCGGCGGGCAGGGTCCCGGCTTCACCATCGACCACAACCGGGGTTGCCTCGACTTCGACCGGCGGTGCCGTTTCGTCCGTGGTCGCAGGCGTGTCGAGCGCGGTTTCCAGGGTTTCGACAGCCGTATCGGTTGGAACCGGGGCGTCGATCACCTCGACCGAAGGATCGGTCGCCGCTGCCGCCGTTGCTTCTGCCGCTGCCGCCTGTGCCGCGGCAACTGCCGCTGCATCCTCGGCTGGCACTTCGGTCATGACCGGAGGCTGGGTTTCGCCCGAGATTCCGGCCATTTTGGCTTCGGCTTTGATTTCACATCTTTTCAGGGTCTTGGCCACGACGCAGGACGCGCCATCGGGGCAGACCGCATCCTTGTCGGGCAGGCAGATAAAGACCTGACCGTTCACCGTGACCGTCGGCCAATCGGCTATCGCCGCATCGGTCTTGGCCGTCGGTTCTGCCGTGACAGCGGCTTGATCCGCCGCAGCCTTGTCAGCCGCAGCCTGGTCAGCCGCAGCCGCAGCTTGATCCGCTGCCGCCTGCTTGGCGGCGTCTTCCGCCGCAGCCTGGTCAGCGGCGGCCTGATCCGCCGCGGCCTGATCGGCTGCGGCCTTTTCGGCTGCTGCCTGCTCTGCCGCCAAAGCGTCGGCCGCGGCCTGATCCGCTGCCGCCTTGTCGGTGCCGGTCGCATCCGCAGCCGTTGCCGCCGCCTCGGTCGAGGCCGCTGCCGCAGTGTCTGCTGCGGCTGCGGCATCCGCGGCGTCCTTGTCCGCCACAGCCGAAGCCTCAGCCGCCGCTGCTGCCAGTGCATCCGCTGCTTTGGCCTCGCAATTCTTTTCCTGCTTCACGACAACGCAAAAGGCCCCTTCAGGGCATTCGGCTTTCTTGTCGGGCAGACAGATCACTTCTGTCCCGTCGATGATGACCTTGGGATAATCCTGTGCAGCCGCAAAGGGCGGCACCACATAAAGCGCCAATGACAGGATCGTGGTCGAGTTGATCAGTCTTTTCATGCAACTTCCTTTCGATGCGGACCGTGGAAAGAATCGTCCGCCTATGGCCCTCGTAGCCTGCTTAGGCGCCTTGCACTTTGATATGCGATAGCATCGGGACGACATTCAATGACTTGTGCCGCCCTAGGCGGAGCGCTGCCGGTCTATCGCGGGGGGGCTGCGGCACTATCCGAAAAATGGGCCAGACTGCGGGCGATGTTCTGGCGATGGATCGCCTCATAAGGTTCAAACCAGCGCAAGGTGCCGGCGGCCAGATCCTTGGCAATCACCGTGGCCAGGAGCGTATCGGCCTGTTCCGGATGATCCTGCAACCGCCTGATCCAGCCGATATAGCGCGATGTCGCCGACAACAGATCAGCCCCATAGCCGCCGGCGGCAATGACATCCGGGTCGCCATGGCACGGCAGCACGGAAACCGGGCCCAGGGCGGACAGGCGGGCAAGGTCGGCTTGATGGATCGCGAAATCCTTTGGCGCGCCGACATAGGTGGCGCAATCCTCGACCACATCCCCCGCGATCAGCACCCGCGCCTCGGGCAGCCACAGGACCGTGGCATCATCGGAATGGATATTCGCCTCGATCAGGGTGACGGCACGCGCGCCGGCCCGCAGGCGCATCTGGCCTGAATACAGCACATCGGGCAGGATCAGCGGGCAGATCGCGGGCAATCCGTGGTCCGTGCCCGCCTCGATCGCCTGCTGGCGCGACGCCAGATGTGCGTGGGTGCGGTGATTGGCGATGACCTCACAATCCTTGAACGCCGAAGTGCCGGCCACATGATCAAGATGCCAATGCGACAGCACGACCCGGATGTGGCGCACGCCCCGCTGGGCCAGAACCCGGCGGATCACCTGGGCATGGGGCACCGAAACCTGGGTATCAAAGACCAGGGCCTGATCCCCGTTGATCACGGCATCAGAGGCGATGCCCAGCGACAGCGCCCCGTCATCCACCCAGTTGTCATCGGGCGCAAAGCGGTGCCCGGGCACGCGGCCGTCGTAAAAGGCCAGGATGCCCGGCAAGGGTTCCAGCACGCGCAGGTGTTTGGTCAGCTCCATAGGGCCAGGCTAGTCCCACATCCGGTGACTGGTCAACCAAAGCCGCGCCTGCTACCCAAGGCCCATGCAGGCACTTTTGATCCTTACCGTCAAGAACGAGGGAGCCTTCCTTGTGGAATGGCTGGCCCATCACCTGACCTTGGGTTTTACGCATGTGCTGGCCTTTTCCAACGACTGCGCCGATGGCACGGACCTGATGCTTGACCGCCTGGCGGCGATGGGCCATGTCACCCATGTC
>JAYSWK010000176.1:0-5092 GCA_043718085.1 Rhodobacterales bacterium | reverse complement strand
GCGTTTGTAAACCTCGATCTTGTCGGCCTTGAGCCCGATGACCATTCCCATGCGTTGCATCTGTTATCCCCTGTGGTCCGAATGGCTGCCAGCAATGGTTTGCGCCATGATGGCCTGATGATCCCAGTCGATGCCAAGACCGGGCGTTGCGGGCGGGTGGGCAAGGCCGTTCTGGATATCAAGGCGGGAGTGGGCGATGCGGTCAAGCTGGGGTATGTATTCCAGCATCCACGAATTGGGGATGGCGCAGACCAGCGACACATGCAGTTCCATCAGGAAATGCGGGCAGACGGCGATGTTCATCGCCTCGGCCATGTGGGCGACCTTGGGCCACAGGGTGATGCCTCCGACGCGGGCCACGTCGACCTGAACGATACTGCAGGCCCCGGCGCGCAGGTAATCGGCGAACTGGCCGGGGGAATAGAGGCTTTCCCCCACCGCGATGGGCACACGGGAGGCGGCAGACAGGCGGGCGTGGCCGGTCAAATCATCGGCGGGCATCGGCTCCTCGAACCAGGTGATGCCGACATCGGCCAGCATGTGGGACCGCAAAAGCGCCTCGTGGTATTGGAAGGCCTGATTGGCGTCGACCATCAGGCGGAAATCATCGCCCAGGGCGGCGCGGACGGCAGTCAGTCGGGCGCGGTCTTGCGCCAGCGCGGGTTTACCCACCTTGACTTTGGACCCGGCAAAGCCCTGTTCGCGGACGCGGAGGGCGTCTTCTACCAAAGCGGCGGTTTCGATGTGAAGCCAGCCGCCCTCGGTGGAGTAAAGCGGAATGGCGGGTTTGGCACCGCCGGCCATGCGTCAGAGCGGCAGGCCCGCCCTTTTGCAGCGCAGGTCCCAGAGCGCGGTGTCGATGGCGGCAAGGGCGAGTGAGGTGATCGCGCCGACGGCGGTGGCATGGGTCACGAACAAAAGGTCGCGCCAGATGCGTTCAATCTCCTCGGCCTCGCGGCCGATCAGGCGGGGGACGAGGGTTTCGTGCAAGAGGCTGATGACGGCGGGGCCGCCGGTGCCGATTATATAGCTGTAGCCAACACCAACCGCGCCGTCGGCATCGGTGATGGTGACGAACGGGGTTTCCTGACTGACAAAGCTTTGGATCGCGTCGGTGCGTTTGACCATTGGCACCAGATCGACCATCCTGATCTCGACATGGGTTATCTTGGCCATTTTACAGCACCCTTACCGATTTTCCGGTGGCTTGATCGAACAGATGCGCCCGGTCCGGGGCAAGGCGGAAGGTCAGCACCTCGCCCGGTTGCACAATGCGGGGGCCGTAGAGTTTGGCCTGCACCTCTTGACCCGCGAGATGGGTGTAGATCAGGCTTTCCATGCCCAAGGGTTCTGCCAGATCGACGGTCAGCGCCACCTCGGCCCCCGGCCCGTCCTGTGACAGTCCATGGCCGACGGGGGATATGTCGTCAGGGCGGAGGCCAAGCTGAACTGCCATCCCCTCGGTCACTTGGGCGCGCAGGCGATCGGGGACGGGGACAACGGTGCCATCGGCCAGCCGCACGGTAT
Organism: Rhodobacterales bacterium; assembly: GCA_043718085.1. Lineage (GTDB taxonomy): Bacteria > Pseudomonadota > Alphaproteobacteria > Rhodobacterales > Rhodobacteraceae > Stagnihabitans. Next base: position 3,565 of record JAYSWK010000176.1, on the reverse strand, counting down.
CGCCCACGATGTGGCCGGGCAGCAGGTTCATCGGCGGGCTGCCGATGAAGGTGGCGACAAAGGTGCTGACGGGGTGGTTGAACACCTGCATCGGCGTTCCGACCTGTTCGATATGTCCGTCGCGCATGACGACGATGCGGTCGGCCAGGGTCATCGCCTCGACCTGATCATGGGTCACATAGACCACGGTTGTCTTGACCTGTCGGTGCAGCTTCTTGATCTCGGCCCGCATCTGGCCGCGCAATTTGGCGTCAAGATTGGACAGTGGTTCGTCGAACAGAAAGGCGTCGGGGTTGCGCACAATGGCGCGGCCCATCGCGACGCGCTGGCGCTGGCCGCCAGACAGTTCGGCGGGGGTGCGGTCCAGAAGGGGGGCGAGGCCAAGGATATCGGTCGCCTCATTGACCCGTTTGGTGATCTCGGCGGGGGATTGGCCCGCGATCTTCAGGCCGAAACCCAGATTGTCGCGCACGTTCATATGGGGATAAAGCGCGTAGTTCTGGAACACCATCGAGATGTTGCGTTTGCGGGGCGGCAGGTCGTTCACCACCTGACCGCCGATGCGCACGAGGCCGTCGGTGATATCCTCCAATCCCGCGATCATGCGCAGGGTGGTGGATTTGCCACAGCCCGAAGGGCCGACCAGAACCACAAACTCCTGATGCGCGATGTGCAGGTCAATGCCATGCACCACGCCCACCGCTCCGTATTTCTTGACCACTTTTTCCAGCGTGATTTCTGCCACGACTTATCCTTTCACGCCGCCGAAGGTCAGTCCGGCAATCAGGTGTTTCTGCACGATGAAGGTCAGGATCAGTGCGGGGATGATGATGATCACCGCCAGCGCGCACATGCCTGCCCAGTCGATGGTGAACTGCGCGGCAAAGTCCAGAAGACCCACCGGCAGGGTTTTTGAATCGGTGGAACGGGTCAACTGACTGGCCAGCGCAAACTCGTTCCACGAGGTCAGAAAGGCAAACACCCCGGCCGCCGCGATGCCGGATTTGGCCAAGGGAAACTCGATCTTCCAGAAGGCCTGCCATGGGGTGCAGCCATCGACCTGCGCCGCCTCGGACAGCGATTGCGGGATTTGGCGGAAGAAGCCGTCGATCAGCCAGATGGTGAAGGGCACGTTCAGCGACACGTAGATGATGATCAGGCCCAGCTTGGTATCGACCTGACCCAGACGGCTCCACATCATGAACACGGGCAGGGACAGGGCGATGCCGGGCACGGCACGAAACAGCATCAGACCCAGGAAGATGCCGCCCTTGAAGCGGAACCGGTAGCGGGCGAAGGCATAGCCGCCGCCAACCCCGATGGTCAGCGCGATGATGGTCGATGTCAGGGCGATGACCAGCGAATTGGTGAAATAGCTGCCGACCGGGATGCCGACCTGTTCGGCGCCAAAGCCGAATATCTTGCCAAAGTTCACCAGCGACAACTCCTCGGGCACCCACACCGGCGGCTTGGCCAGCATCTCGCGGTTGGGGCGAAAGGCGGACAGCACCACCCACAGGCCGGGCACGCACATGACCAGCATCAGCATAAAGGTTGCCAGCCAGATGCCCGCCTTCTTGGCCTGTTTGGAGGCCCTGCTTTCGACCGAAACCTTCATTCCGCGCCCCCCATATAGCGGCGCGCTGCGACCAGTTTGCGGTAGAAATACCAGGTGAACAGGACCGACAGCACGGTCGAGACATAGGCCATCGCATTGGCCTGCCCCATCTTGGCCTCGTCATAGCCGGTGCGGGCGATCAGGGTCCACAAAAGTTCGGTCCGCCCGGCAGGGCCGCCGTCGGTCATCACGGCGACCAGATCATAGGCTCGGGCGACATCCAGGCTGCGGATGGCCATGGCGATATAGGCGAATGGCATCAGGAACGGCAGGGTGATGTGGCGGAACACTTGTCAGGGGTTGCAGCCATCGACCTTTGCCGCCTCCAGCGGGTCGCGGGGCATGGCGAACAGGCCGGCCAGCAGCAGGATGGCAAAGACGGATGTGCTCATCCACACCTCGGCCAGGGTGATGGAAAACATCGCCAACTTGGCATCGACCAGCCACGGGATCGCCTGATCGGTCAGGCCCATGGATTGCAGGGCGTTGTTGACGACGCCGATGTGGTCGTTGAACAGGAACTTGAACTGGAACCCCACCAGAATGGGCGAGAACATCATGGGAAACATCATGTTGGTGCGCAAGGTCCGCTGGCCCCAGGTGATCTTGTTGATCAGAAGGGCAATGCCCAGACCCAACGCAAACTCGACATTCATCGCAACGGTCAGAAAGCCGATGGTGCGGGCAAAGGCGACCCAGAAATCCCAGTCGCCAAAGATGCGGACATAGTTGGTCAGCCCGATGAACTGATAAAGCGTCTGCGGTTTGGTCAGTCTATAGGGGGTAAGCGAGGTCCACAGCGAGAACACCAAAGGCAGCGCCACGACGAACAGCATCACCGCCACCGCAGGCAACAGCAGCAGGAACGGCGTCATTTCGGTGCGTCTAGTGGTCAGCGCGCGGACCATTGGGGGCTTTCGGGGAAAAAGCGGGCGCGGAGATGAACCCCGCGCCCGCCGGATCAGTTGTAACCGGCGTCTTTCATGATCGTCGCAGCATCGGCCTGGGCGGCGTCCAGGGCGGCCTGTGCGGTCATGTCTCCCACCATCGCGGCCTGAAGTTTCGGCCACAGCACGTCGCTGACCTCGATCCATTCGGCGATCAGCGGCGGGGTGAAGGCGTCTTCGGCCATCGAAAGCTGGAACGTCTTCATCGTCTCGGCCGAGAAGGTGTTTCCGGCGGCCTCGAACTCGGCAATCGCATCGACCCAGACCTGCGACCGGGTGGGCAGCAGGCCTTTGCGGGCCTCGACCATCTGGTTGTCATAGCTGGTCAGGAAGGTCAGGAACGACGCAGCGGCGGGTTTGTTGTCACATGCCTCGGTGATCGAGAAGGAGTGGCTGCCCGACCAGCCGGTGCGCTTGCCGCCCGAGCCCTTGGGGGCGCGGATCAGGCCGACATTGCCCGCCACCTTGGAGTTGGCCGGATCGTTGAAATAGGACGACCAACCACCCCAATCGAGGTCCATCGCGATGGAACCCGAGCCAAAGCCAAGGCCGGTAGCCTTCGTACTTGCCGTAGTCCTGCGCCACGACCGGAGCCGCAAGCGTCACAAGTGCTGTGCCAAGCACCAGCGTTGCAATAGCTTTTCTCATGTCTTCCTCCCTATGGTGGCGCGAGAGCAGACCGCGCCTTGCTGTCATCAAGATGCGGATCGCGGCACCTTGTCTTTCCGTCCGGTCGAGGCAGAGGCGCCCAGACCGAATTCCTGAATGATCTTGCCCCGGTCAGCGCCCAGACCGGGGGCTGCGCGGGCGTGGCTTGGCCTTGTGCCGTCAAAGCGCAGCGGCCCGCTGAGGGTTTGCAACTGCGCGTCGTCGCGGCTGATGTGCTGGACCATGTTCAGACGGCGAAACGCCTCGGACCCCAAGAGGTCGGGCCAATCCATCACCTCGGCGCACCAGATGTCGGCGGGTTGCAAGACGGCGAGCCAATGGGCGGTGGTTT
>JAYSWK010000175.1:0-2026 GCA_043718085.1 Rhodobacterales bacterium | reverse complement strand
CTGCGAAAACCTCCATCCGGACCGGTTTCAGGCCGTAGAGGCCCTTGTCGAAATTCTGCAAATTTTCGCTGCGCGGGGCGGCGCGCAGGCTGCCATCGTGATTGTAGCACCAGGAATGGTAGGCGCAGCGGAATACCGCGCCGATGGTGCCGCGCCGGTCACTGATCAACCGGTTGCCACGATGCCGGCAGGCATTGTGCAGCGCATGGATCTTGCCCTGCTGATCGGCCACAACGACCACCGACTGTTCAAAGATGTCCTGGCAGACATAATTGCCGGGGTCGCGGAATTCGTTGACATGACCGACCAGATGCCAGCAGCGCATGAAGATGGCCTGCTTTTCGGCGTCGTACACACCTTGATCAAAGAAATACGGGGCGGGCAGCGACAGGCCGGTGGAGGGGTCGCTGTAGTCCCATTTCGGGATGTCGGTTGTCATGATCGGTGGCCTTTCATTGGAAGCGGTGGCCCAAGGCTAGGATGGATCTGACGCCGGACTTGAGTATTTACGCCAGAGTTGCGGCGTAAAACATCAAGTGATAACCAGGTTTCAGCGCAGTGTCACATCAGACGACACGGCCCGACCCTGACAGGAAGCCACGCCAACCCCAATGAACGACACACCCGACACTTCTATCCGCATTGCCTTTGTGCTGCTGTCCGATTTTTCCAATCTCGGCCTTGCGGCGGCGGTTGAGCCGTTGTTCGTGGCCAACTGGCTAACCAAACGCCGGGTGTTTCACTGGCGGTTTCTGTCGCTTGACGGCCAGCCGGTCCGCGCCAGCAATGGCATGCTGACCGAAGTTGAGGCCACTTTGGAAAGCCCGCAAGACTATGCGGCGGTCATCGTGACAGCCTCGTTCAATGCCGCGGCGCATGCGCAGAATACCAGGCTGCTGAACTGGCTGCGCCGGGCGGGGCGGTTTGGCGTGCAGATCGGCGCAATTGAAACCGGCAGCGAAGTGTTGGCTGCGGCCGGACTGCTGAATGGCCACAAGGCTGCGGTGCATTGGTACAACCTTGATGGTTTTCGCGAACGCTATCCCGACGTCAGCGTTTCGGATGCTCGCTTTGCCACTGAACGCGGCCGCATGACATGCACAGGGGGTGCGACCAGTTCTGACATGATCCTGGCTCTCATCAGGGCGCAGGTGGGTCCGGCACTGGCCGATGAAGTGGCCCTGCAGCTGATCGTGCAGGATCAAGCCAGATCCGCCCCAACTCCCGCCATTCAAACAGCCGAGCGCAGCACCACGGCGGCGGAAGTCATCATGCGCGAGACGTTGGAATACCCGCTCCCCTGCCGCCAGCTTGCCGCAAGGATCGGCCTGTCGGATCGTCAGTTGCAACGGCATTTCCGCACGGCGCATGGCAAGGGCGTGGCGCAGCATTACTTGCATCTGCGTCTGGAGCGGGCGCATAAATATGTGCAGCAAACCGAACTCTCGGTGACCGAGATCGCACTCGCCTGCGGCTTTGGATCCATCGAGCATTTCTCGCGCAGCTATCGGCGGGCTTTTGGTGTGGCACCCAGATCGGACCGCAGCCAGACCAAGGCCGCCTCGGTATTTCGGCTGTTGCCACAGCCGGGCGCAGAAAAAGATACCGCCAAGATCTTGCAAAGGAAGACCACATGACGTCAGGGACATTGGGCCGTGTTGCCGGAAAAGTAGCATTGATCACCGGCGCCGGGCTTGGGCTTGGCAGGGCTTCGGCCCGGCTTTTGGCGCAGGAGGGCGCGCATGTCATCTGCACCGACATCACGGCGACGGACGTCGAAGAAACCGTGCGCTTGATCATCCATGCGGGCGGGTCTGCCCGCGCGTTGCTGCATGACGTATCGCAACCCGAAGATTGGGACCGGGTGTCGGCCTCCGTCGCAGCCCAAGAGGGGTTGCTGGACATTCTGGTCAACAATGCCGGGATTGCCCCCATCGGCACCATCGAAAGTGCCGACATGGCGCAGTGGCGGCGCTGCATGGCGGTCAATGCCGATGGCGTTTTCCTGGGCTGCAAACATGCCGTG
>JAYSWK010000174.1:0-2031 GCA_043718085.1 Rhodobacterales bacterium | reverse complement strand
GGCGCGGCGGGCTTTTGGAAAGCACACATACGGGTCATGCGGTGATTTGCGATGACAAGGGCCAGATCGTTGAAAGCTGGGGCGATCCGGGTGTGGTGATCTTTCCGCGTTCGTCCTGCAAGATGATCCAGGCGCTGCCCCTGATGGAAAGCGGGGCGTTCGATGCGGCGGGCCTGACCGAGGCGCATGCCGCTTTTGCCTGCGCCAGCCACTGGGGGTCGGCCCTGCATACAACGATGGCGAAACGCTGGCTGGAAGGGTTGGGGATGAGCGAGGCGGATCTGAGGTGCGGGTCACACGAGCCCAATGACAGGGTCGAGCGGGACCGTCTGATCCGGGCCGGGGAAAGCCCGTGCCAGTTGCACAACAATTGCTCGGGCAAGCATTCCGGCATGTTGACGATGAACCGCCACCTGGGGGGCGATGCCGAATACATCGAACTTGACCATCCGTTGCAGCGCATGATCCGACAGACCTTCGAGGAGGTGACGGGCGAAGCTATACGCGGATGGGGTGTTGACGGCTGTTCGGCCCCCAATTTCGTCACGACGGTCCATGGGTTGGCCCGGGCCATGGGCCGCTTTGCCGGTGCAACAGGCAATGGCGATGGCCGCGACCGCGCCATGCACCGGTTGACCCGCGCCATGGCAACCTATCCCGAATTGGTCGCAGGCGACACGGCCTGCGACACCGAACTGATGCGCGCCATGGATGGCCGCGTGACGTTGAAGGGCGGGGCCGAGGCGGTGCATATCGCGATCATCCCCGAGTTGAAGCTGGGCGTGGCGCTGAAGGTCGTTGATGGGGGGGCGCGCGCCCAGACTTCTGCCATTGCGGCGATATTGGTGCGGTTGGGTGTGCTGGATGCGGGCCATAAATACGCCAGGAAATGGCTTAATCCGGTGCAGACCAATAGTGCTGGCAAAGAAACGGGCGTCTTGAAATCGCGGATCTGAGGTGAAACAAGAAAGGCCTCCGTCGTTCTGACGGAGGCCTTCTTTACAGCAGTCGCCGATGCCGCGGGCTGGGTGGGGGCTAAGACCCGCAGCATCGGTTCCTGCATTCGGTCAGCCTTTGTCGCTGTCAAAGGTGACCGAGATACGACCAATCCGCGTTTGCAAGGCGGTGCTTTCAGGGTGAAACTGCGGCAGACCCCCTCGGACGGCTTTCGCTTGATTTGCCGTGGCGGAGGGGTAAGCTTTTGGCATGACGGTCCTGACACCGACACCCTTTCCGCAACAAGGTCACCTGCCCGAGCAGGTGTGTTTCGACCGTCATGAACTTGGGCTGATCCTGACCGTCTATGGCCGCATGGTCGCCTTGGGCGAATGGCGGGATTACGGGCTTTCGACGCTGCGCGATATGGCCGTCTTTTCGATCTTCCGCCGCACGGCGGAGTTTCCACTGTACAGGGTGGAAAAGCGGCCAAGGCTGCGGCTGAAGCAGGGGATGTATTCGGTGGTGGCGGTGGACGGGTTGATCCTGCGGCGGGGCCATGATCTGGCGCGTGTATTGCAAGTGCTTGAAATCAAGGCAATCCGTCAGGTCGATTGAGCGGTGCCCCGGGAATTTTCGGACGAAAACTCCCGGGGTTTTCACAGCCGTCGCCGGGCCAGAACGGGTCCTTCTGCGACGCCGATGCGTGCGATGGCTGCGTCCAGCCCCTCGTAAGCCACGGACATGGTGAAGCCATTGGCATGCAGAATGCGGCCATCCCCGACGATCAGGGCCACATGGCCGTCCCAGAAGATCAGATCACCGCGTTGCGGCCGGCCCGAAACCTCGGTGCCCACGAACATCTGCAGATCCGAATCCGCAGGAATTGCAGCGCCACAAGCGGCAAAGGCCAACTGCACCAGGCCCGAACAATCCAGCCCTGCGCGACTGTTGCCGCCCCAAAGATAGGGGGTTCCCAGAAAGCCCTCGGCCACGGCAACCGGATCGCTGAACCAATCCCCGATCGCCCGCAGATGCGACGCGGGCATATAGCCGAAATCCCCTTTGGCCCATTTGCCGTCAAACCCGCTGACC
>JAYSWK010000173.1:0-5120 GCA_043718085.1 Rhodobacterales bacterium | reverse complement strand
CGGCCGATCTGGCTTGCCTGATCACGAAAAACAACACGAACCCCTTCTTCGTGAAGATGAAAGAGGGCGCCGAGGCTGCTGCAACCGCCGCTGGTCTGGATTTCAAGGCCTATGCCGGTGAAAAGGACGGCGACGCCGCACCGCAGATCACCGCCATCGAAAACTGCGTCGCCGCCGGCGCCAAGGGGATCCTGATCACGGCGTCGAACGACAGCGTTGGCCCGGCCCTCAAGGACGCCCGCGCTGCTGGCATCCTGGTCATCGCACTGGACACCCCGCTGGCTGACGCCGAAGCCCAGGACATGACTTTTGCGACCGACAACTTCGAAGCCGGCCTCCTGATCGGCAAATGGGCTGCTGCCAAGCTGGGCGCCGACGCTGCCAACGCCAAGATCGGCATGCTGGACATCAACAAGGACAACATCAGTGTCGACGTCGCACGCGACACCGGTTTCCTGGTTGGTTTCGGCATCGAAGTTCCGGATCTGTCCGTCATGGGTTCGGAAACCGATGCGCGCGTGATCGGCCACGAATCTTCGGGTGCAAACCCCGAAGGCGGCGTGACCTCGGTCGAGAACCTGCTGGCCAAGAACCCCGACATGAACGTGGTCTACACGATCAACGAGCCGGCTGCAGAAGGTGCATTCCAGGCGCTGAAAGCCGCTGGCAAGGAAGGCGTTCTGATCGTTTCGGTTGACGGCGGCTGCCCTGGCATCGCCTCGGTCAAGTCGGGCGTCATCGGGGCCACCTCGCAGCAGTATCCGCTGCTGATGGCGTCCAAAGGCATCGAGGCGATCGTCGCCTACGCCAAGGACGGCACGAAGCCCGCTGCGTCCGAAGGCCTGTCGTTCTTCAACACCGGTGTGAACCTGGTCACCGACGCGCCGGCTGACGGCGTGCCGTCGATCGACAGCACCAAGGGCACCGAGCTCTGCTGGGGCTGATACAGTCTGAATAACGATTGATTTGGCAAGGGGCGGCGTTACAGTCGCCCTTTGTCTATCTAGGGCAAGACACAGACAATTCGGCGCAGGGGGCATGGGCTGCCATGAGTGACCAAGGGGCACCTACCAAGACAATTTCGGATTACGAGGCCAAGCTGGCAGAGGCCGACAAGACCGTCGCCAGCTTTGATCGCGACGACAAGACATTTGTCCACCGGGCGCGCGGGTTCTTGCGGACCAATCCGACCTCGATCCCGGCGCTGGTGCTGATCCTGAGCATCATTGCATTTGGCATCATCGCGCCGCGCTTTCTGGGCATCGGGGCGTTGTCGACTGTGCTGCAACAGGTGACAGTCACCGGGATCGTCGCCATTGCACAGACCCTGGTCATCCTGACGGCAGGCATCGATCTTTCGGTCGGGGCCATTCTGGTGGTCGGTGCGCTGATCATGGGAAATCTTGGGGTCAACCTTGGCTGGCCAGCACCGATTGCCATTGGCGTCGCGCTGTTCTTTACCGGTCTGATGGGCTGGATCAACGGGATGCTGGTGGCCTATGTCAAACTGCCGCCCTTCATCGTGACGCTGGGCACGCTCAGCGTCTTTACCGCGTTGAAACTATGGTATTCTCATTCGGAATCGATCCGCAACGTCGACATCGAAGCGAAAGCCCCGTCGCTGTTGTGGTTTGGCGAGGCCATGCGGCCCTTTGGCGCCAAGTTGACCTATGGCTCGATCTCGCTGATCGTGCTGGCGGCGATCATCTGGTATGTGTTGAACCACACAGCCTGGGGTCGCCATGTCCATGCCATCGGCGATGATCCCGATGCGGCGATGCTTTCGGGTATTCGGTCGAACCGCACGCTTGTGTCGGTTTACACGGTGGCGGGCCTGATCTGTGGCTTTGCGGCCTGGGTTTCGATTGGCCGGGTCGGATCGGTCTCGCCGGTGTCGTTTGACACGATCAATCTGGGGTCGATCACGGCTGTGGTGATCGGCGGCACATCGTTGTTCGGCGGGCGCGGGTCGATCATCGGATCGGTTCTGGGGGCGGTCATTGTCGGGGTGTTCAACACCGGCCTGTCGCTGGCCGGGGTGGACGACTACTGGCAGATGTTTGCGGCGGGCAATCTGGTGATCATCGCCGTCGCTTTGGATCAATGGCTGCGGAGGGCGTCGCAATGAGTGCTGTTCAACCGATCCTGCAGGCCAAGGGCCTTTTGAAACGCTATGGCACCGTGGTGGCCATGTCGGGCGCCGATTTCGAGCTGATGCCGGGCGAGATCCTGGGTGTCATCGGCGACAACGGTGCTGGCAAATCCACCATGATCAAGGCCCTGTCCGGGGCCGTGATCCCCGACCACGGAACGATCGAACTGGACGGCCAGCCCGTGCATTTCCGGGGCCCGGAAGACGCCCGCAACATGGGGATCGAGACGGTCTACCAGAACCTTGCCATGTCGCCGGCCTTGTCGATTGCCGACAACATGTTCCTGGGCCGCGAGTGGCGCAAACCCGGCTTCATGGGGTCGGTCCTGCGGCAGATGGACCGGCCACGCATGGAAAAGTTCGCCCGTGAAAAGCTGTCGGAACTGGGTCTGATGACCATTCAGAACATCCATCAGGCCGTGGAAACCCTGTCGGGCGGCCAGCGGCAGGGTGTGGCCGTGGCGCGGGCCGCGGCCTTTGGGTCCAAGGTCGTGATCCTGGACGAACCGACCGCGGCGCTGGGCGTCAAGGAAAGCCGGCGGGTGCTGGAGTTGATCCGCGACGTGCGCTCTCGCGGGATCCCGATCATCCTGATCAGCCACAACATGCCCCATGTCTTCGAGGTCTGCGACCGCGTCCACATCCATCGTCTGGGGCGCCGGTTGTGCGTGATCGACCCCAAGGAGCATTCGATGTCGGATGCCGTGGCCTTCATGACCGGGGCCAAACTGCCCGAGGGTGTGACCGAGGCGGCCTGAACCGGAGCGATGCCATGACGCCGCAGGCACTGGCGGACCTGATCCGCGACAAGGCGACCGGGCAGGGGCGGTTTCTGACCGCGCTGGCCGGACCGCCGGGGTCGGGAAAATCGACACTGGCGGCCGAACTGGTGCAGGCACTGGGCGCGGGCGCCAAGGCCGTGCCGATGGACGGGTTCCACTATGACGACATGGTCCTGCTGGCGCGGGGTGCACGCAACCGAAAAGGCGCGCCCGACACCTTTGACGCGCAGGGCTTCTTTCACCTTTTGCGCCGCTTGCGGGTCGAGGACGAGGTTGCCATCCCGCTGTTTGACCGCGACCTTGAAATCGCACGCGCCGGGGCGGACATCATCACGCAAGCCGACCGGCTGCTGGTGGTCGAGGGCAACTATCTGCTGCTGAACGAAGCACCCTGGCCCGCGGCGGCCCCCTTGTTTGACCTGACCGTCTGGATCGACGTGCCCGAGGCCGAACTTGACCGCCGCCTGATGGCGCGCTGGGCGCATTACGGCAAGACGCCAGAGGCGGCGCGAGCCTGGGTCGACGGCAATGACCTGCCCAATATCCGGCGCGTGACCCAAGGGTCGCGGCCTGCCGATGTGGTGGTGCGCTGGTCGTGAAACCGCCCGGAACGTCCCTTTGGCAGCCCGTGGCGCCCACTGGTCAGCCATCGAAAATCGACAGGATCCCGATCTGGTCGCCCATCGCGCTGATTGTCGCCCTGAAATGGCGCTGAAATGCGCTGGCCAGCGGGCTTTGAACGCGGCCCTCGCGGCGCAGCAGGCAAACTTGCCTGCGGCAGCTTTGGTCGCGCAGCGGGCGGGCGACCAGGGACGGCCCAAGGCCCAACGTGGCAAGGCCCGGCAACAGCGTCACGCCGATCCCGGCGCGCACCATGGCCAGCAAAGAGGTCACGTTGCGCACACGCAATTTGGCGCGGGCGGCCAGATCCTGAAACGCTTCCGCCTGAATGCCGCGCGTCGTCTCGTTCAGGATCAGGGGGACGGCCGCAAGATCGCACCAGTCCAGCGGACCTGCGTGCTGCGCCAAGGGCGAGTTTGCCGGACAGACCACATGCATGCTGTCTGCAAATATCGGCGTGCTGATCAGGCAAACCTCGGTGGCAGCGGCGCTGGCGATACCAAGATCGGCCTGCCCGGTCGCCACCAGACGGCGGACATCGGCGCTGTCGGTATCGACCAGGTCGATCTTGGCCGCGGGCCTGTCTGCCAGAAACCCGGCAAGCATTTCGGGGATCAAGAGTGCCGCCACCGAGGGCACCGAAGCGATGCGCAGCTTGCCGCTGTTGCCCGAGGCAAACTCTGCGATCAGCTCAAGTGCGGTGTCGTGATCGCGAAGCAAAACCTTGGCAACTCCCTGCACGAACCTGCCCAGTTCGGTCAGGCTGTGTTTGCGGTCCGATTCAAACAGTGGCGCGCCAAGGTGATCCTCGACCTGTTTCAGGGTCATGGAAATCGCGGACTGGGTGCGAAACAGCCGATCTGCGGCATCCCGGATATTGCCGCATTCCGCGACGGTGACAAAGACGCGCAGGGCCTCGGTGCGGATCATGGCGCCTGACTTCAGAAAAGTTGAAACTGGATGAAAGAATAGTCGTTTGTCTGAAGCGGGTCAAATGGGGATGCTGGCGGGCGATCAGGAAAGGCAATCTGATGGGCGGCAGCCAGATCACGCTGGACGATGTCGAAGCACTGGCAAGCCGGGTGCTTCTGGCCGCCGGAGCCTCGGTTGCCGCAGCGGCGGCCGTGGCCCGGTCAATCCGTCTGGCCGAGCGTGATGGCATCCGCAGCCATGGCCTGCTGTATCTGCCGATCTATGCCGAACATTTGCGCTGCGGCAAGGTCATGGGTGCGGCGAAGCCGGTTGTCGCGCGGCCAAGACCAGGCAGCATCCGGGTCGATGCGGCCAACGGATTTGCCCATACCGCCATCGACGCGGGTTGGGATGATTTCACGGCTGCGGCCCGTCACAACGGCATCGCCGCCATGACCTTGCACCGGTCCTACAATTGCGGGGTTCTGGGGCATCATGCCGAGCGCCTTGCCGAAACGGGTTTGGTGGGGCTGTGTTTTACCCATGCCCCGGCCTCGATCGCGCCAACAGGCGGAAAGGTGCCGGTAATCGGCACCAATCCGTTCGCACTGTCGGTGCCGGATGGTGCGGGCGGGGCGATGCTGGTGATCGAC
>JAYSWK010000172.1:0-2032 GCA_043718085.1 Rhodobacterales bacterium | reverse complement strand
TCACCGGGCTTTCCGGCTCGGGCAAGTCGTCGCTGGCCTTTGACACGATCTATGCCGAGGGGCAGCGGCGTTATGTCGAAAGCCTGTCGGCCTATGCCCGGCAGTTTCTGGACATGATGGGCAAGCCGGATGTGGACCATATCTCGGGCCTTTCGCCCGCCATTTCCATCGAGCAGAAGACGACATCGAAGAACCCGCGCTCGACCGTCGGCACGGTGACCGAGATTTACGATTATCTGCGTCTGTTGTTTGCGCGGGTCGGCATTCCCTATTCGCCCGCCACGGGCCTGCCCATCACCGCCATGCAGGTGCAAGACATGGTCGACGCCGTGATGGCGATGGAGGAGGGGTCGCGGGCCTATCTGCTGGCCCCGATCATCCGCGACCGCAAGGGCGAATACCGCAAGGAATTCCTGGACTTGCGCAAGCAGGGCTTTCAGCGGGTCAAGGTGGACGGCACCTTCTATGACCTGGACGAGCCACCGACACTGGACAAGAAGCTGCGCCATGATGTCGACGTCGTGGTGGACCGGATCGTGGTGAAGTCGGGACTGGAGACACGGCTGGCCGACAGCTTCCGCACCGCTTTGAACCTGGCCGATGGCATTGCCGTCATCGAAACCGCCCCGGCGGAAGGTGAAGGCAAACGCATCACCTATTCCGAGAAATTCGCCTGCCCGGTCAGCGGCTTTACCATCGCCGAAATCGAGCCGCGGCTGTTTTCCTTCAACGCACCTTTCGGGGCCTGCCCGGTGTGTGACGGTTTGGGGATGGAACTGTTCTTTGACGAACGCCTGATCGTGCCCGATCAGGGCCTGACCCTGGTACAGGGCGCCATTGCCCCCTGGGCCAAGTCGAAAAGCCCGTATTTCCTGCAGACCATCGACGCCATGGCAACCCATTACGGCTTTGACAAGAAGACGAAATGGAAGGACCTGCCCGATACCGTGAAAGAGGTTTTTCTGCGCGGCTCGGGCGGGGATGAGATCGAGTTCCGCTATGACGAGGGCGGGCGAGTCTATCAGGTCAAGCGCGTGTTTGAAGGGGTGATCCCCAATCTGGAGCGGCGCTACCGCGAAACCGACAGTGCCTGGTCGCGCGAAGAGATGGAGCGGTTCCAGAACAATCGCCCCTGCGGCGCCTGTGGCGGCTTTCGTCTGCGCCCCGAGGCTTTGGCGGTCAAGATCGCGACGCTGCACGTCGGCCATGTCGTGCGCATGTCGATCCAGGAGGCCCATGACTGGATCGTGACGGTTCCCGAAACGCTGACGGGCCAGCAGAACGAAATCGCCCGCGCCATCCTGAAGGAGATACGCGAGCGGCTTGGATTCCTTGTGAATGTCGGACTGAATTACCTGACGATGAGCCGCAATGCGGGCACGCTGTCGGGCGGCGAATCGCAGCGTATCCGCCTGGCGTCGCAGATCGGGTCGGGGCTGACCGGGGTGCTGTATGTGCTGGACGAGCCGAGCATCGGCCTGCATCAGCGCGACAATGACCGCCTGTTGACCACGCTGAAGAACCTGCGCGATGCGGGCAACACGGTGCTGGTGGTGGAACATGACGAGGATGCGATCCGCGAGGCCGACTATGTCTTTGACATGGGGCCGGGGGCGGGGGTGCATGGCGGGGCCGTGGTGGCGCGCGGCACCCCGGCCCAGATCGCGGCGGATCCGGCCAGTCTGACCGGGCAATATCTGTCCGGCGCCCGCGAGATCGCCGTGCCCAAGATCCGCCGCACCGGGTCGGGAAAGAAGCTGACGGTGATCGGGGCGACGGGAAACAACCTCAAGAACCTGACCGCCGATTTTCCCTTGGGCAAGTTTGTCTGCGTGACCGGCGTTTCGGGTGGCGGCAAGTCCACGCTGACGATCGAGACCCTGTACAAGACCGCCGCGGGCCGCCTGAACGGCGCGCATGAGACCCCGGCTCCTTGCGAGACGATCCGCGGCTTTGAACATCTGGACAAGGTCATCGACATCGACCAGCGCGCCATCGGTCGGACGCCAAGGTCAAACCCCGCCACCTATAC
>JAYSWK010000171.1:0-5125 GCA_043718085.1 Rhodobacterales bacterium | reverse complement strand
CGAGGGCCGATTGCTGCCGCGGCGCGACGCGGCCCGCGCCTTTGTCGCGCCCTATGTGTTGGGCAACCGCCGTCTGAACGCGCGGTTCAAGATCACCGCGTTGCCCAATCTTTTTTCTGACGACTTCTCGATGTTCCCTGACGACGGCGACGAGTCGTGGAATGAAGCCACCGCCGACGCCACCATCCGGGCTTTGGCCGAAATGTTGAATGTCCTTGCCAGTCTGGACCATGGGCTGACGCCGGACCAGCTCATGGCCGCCGCCATGGCGCTTAGCGACACAAACGTGAAACTGGCTCTCAAGTTCAAGGCCGCCGCCGAGCAGTCGCAAGTTGACGTGGAAGGGATTGCAATCGCCTCCAGAAAGGCCGGACGTCGCGCCACGGCCAAGGCTGGCCCGAAACGGGCCAAGGGCCGCAACCACGCTGCGAAAATTGCGGCCAAGACCGACGGCCCCGAGGACACACCGCCAGGGGCCGCGACGGATGGGCAAAGGTGACATCAGTTTGATCACATCAGGATTGACCACGAACAAGGGACCATCGACATGACCGGGCAACAGGATGCGGACCGCAAGCCGTGGACGCAGTACCGCTATGTCTTTATCGTGACCTATGGGCGCAGCGGATCGACCCTGTTGCAAAGCCTGTTGAATTCCTGTCCCGGCGTCCAGGTGCGCGGCGAAAACCACAACACCTTGTTCCATTTGCACCGCGCGATATTGTCCGCGACAGAGACACGCAAATTCGGCCGACACCCGCAGACCAAAGCGCCCGATGCCCCGTGGTTCGGGGCGCCGCAGATCAGGCCCGTGGCGTTCGAGGCCGGGGTGCTGGGCGGCTTTGTGCGCAATGTTCTGGCCCCTGATCCGGAAACCCTGGTCACCGGGTTCAAGGAAATCCGCTATATCCGCAGTTTCATCGCAAAACCCCAGTTTGCGCCCTATATGGATTTTCTGCTGACCAAATTTCCGCAGGCCAAAGTGGTCTTCAACTCGCGCAGGGCGTCGGATGTGGCACGATCCGCGTTCTTTGCCGATCACAACAGCAGCGACATCGCCGACTGGGTGGCCGAGGCGGACCACAATTTTGCGACCTACAACCGGGGATCGGACAAGACGATCCACATGCAGTACGAAGATTATGTCGAAGACCACCGTCTGGTTCACCAGATGCTGGAATTCCTGAACCTGGACTGGACGGCCGAAGCGGTCGAGCAAGTCTTCGCCAAGCCTTTGAACCACGCAAAGACCTGACCCGCCCGCAAAGCGGTTCATGCGAAGCAGACAGGCCTTATGGCGTGTCGCATTCAATTGAATTCACTTGTGCTCCCGAACGCGTTTGCAAGCGCATCGCTGCCTCGGGGTGCAGGGTGAATGCCTGTAGCTGGTTGAACGCGGCACGCTTCAGGCGTCGGGAATACGCCAGACCTGGCGTGCAAAGCCGGCCCAGCGCCCGCGCGGCTTGGCCCTGGACGCCAGCGACGGATGCAGGCGCTCCGAGATATCCTGCATCATCTTGCGCTTGCGCCGGATCAGGAACCATTTGCCCCAGGACCGGAACGTGCCGACCATGGGCGCATTCACATCCTGCGCAAAGCGCCCGTGCCAGCCTGACGGCAAAGCCAGCCCCACCGCCTCGGCCCGCTCCAGCATCCAGACCAGGGGAATATTGGCCAGGGGCCGCGCTTCGGTCACATCGCCGATCTGGCCGCCGATGTCGCCATGGGCGCCCCGGAACCAGACCTGCTCGATATTCCCCTCCCAGCCCGGCGGGCATTCCCACAGCACCGGGGCAAAGGCATTGCGCGTCTCGTTCGCCGCCAAAGCCTGAAAACCATGCAGGATCGTGCCGCCAAGGTGGTGACTGTGAAAGCTGGTCTTGTCCTTGAAAATCAACCACAAAAGCGGCCATTTGATCCCAAGGGATTTGACCGTGTCAAAGACCCCGACCATCTGGACTGGGGCCTCATCAAGGCAAAACCTGTGGGCAAAGGCCAGGGATGCGGTGGTGCCGGGATCGGCCTGATAGTGGCGATAGGCCAAGGTCACGCCCCGTTCGGTCGCATGTTCACGCTTCAAAAGCCCGACCCTGTCGATGACCCCGGCCAGCGAGCGCACCGCATAGGCGCCACGCGAATAGCCAAACAGGAAAATCCGGTCGCCAGGGCGATAGTGGCTGGCAAGCCAGCCATAGGCCCGGCGGATCAGACTGTCGAACCCATGGCCCTGAATGATCGACCAGCCATGCCGCCAGCCTTCCCATTGCAGCCCCGGTTCGTAATAGACGTTGCGATTGGCCGAGGGCCCCGCCTCGGTCAGCAGGCGGAAGATCTGGCCGATATTGCTTTCCTGCCCCGGTTCAAGCGAGGAAAAGGTGCCGTCCAGCAAGATGATGTGATCCACAACCCCGCGCACCCGCCCGGCCGGGGCGGCGGATTCCGTAGTGGTCGCGGGGTGACCGCGCCACCAATGGCGAAGACGGTCGAGAAAGGCCAAAGTGATCTCCGTTGTCAGGTCATTAGACCCGGACTTCTGGAATAGCAGGTTAATGCGGCGAAACCGGCACCTTGCGGTGACAAAGCTAAGCCCCCGCCGGGATTTGTCCAGACGGGGGCGGGAAAGTCACGCAGACGTGCGGCTTAAAGCTTCAGCGACAGCACCGTGCAGCGGCCCAGATCGCCAAAACCGTTGAAACGGCTGTTGGTGACCGTGGAATAGGCGCCCATGCCGTGGAAGATGACGAAATCGCCCTCGGCAATGTCGTCGGGCAAGGGCACGTCGCCGGGCAGACGGTCAACCGAATCACAGGTCGGGCCAAAGACGATCTTGCCGTGCACCGGGCCCTTGCGCGGGTGACCCTGCGCATCCAGCACCTCGATCCGGTCGATGATGCCGATCTGGCTGAATTCAAAGAGCGAGCCATAGATGCCGTCATTCAGGAAGACATGGATATTGTCGCGGTAGCCCTTGACCCGTGCCGCCACGCAAAAGGCATCGCCGCACAGGCCGCGACCCGGCTCGCAGACCAATGCCGGGCGATCCGCGCCAAAGCTTTCGCTGGACACCCGGTTGATCGTGGCAAAGATCGCCTCAAGGTCGGGCAGAACGCCGCTGGCACGGTGGCTTGGGAAACCGCCGCCCACGTTCAGCCGGGCGATCTTGACCCCGGCCTTGCGGGCGATGACGGCTGCTTCGCGAATATAGGAGCCCCACGCCTCGGGGTCGGTGCATTGCGTGCCGGGGTGGAAGGTGATCGAGGGGACAAAGCCCGCCTTGGCCACGGTTTTCAAAAGACCGACCGCAACGTCGGCCGTCGCACCGAATTTGGCGCCGAAATTATAGGCCGCACCCGATACCGGCAGCTTGAAGCGCACCGATATTTCGCAGCCAGCGGCGGGGACCAGTTCGATCAGCTTGGCCAGTTCGCTGGAGCTGTCGACGGAATAGCTTTTCACCCCACGCTCGACCGCATAGGCGATCTCGGCGCGCGAGCGGACGGGGTTGTTGTAATGGATGGCCGCATCGGGGGCGAGGCGGCGGATCATGTCGATCTCGGGACCAGAGGCGCAGTCGAACCCGCGCAGGCCTGCCGCGACCAGGTTTTCCACCACTTCCTCACCGGGATTCGATTTGACCGCATAGGTCACCAGACCCGGAAACCCGTCCAGAAAACGCCGTGCAGTGGCCTGCACGACTTGCGGCGCGAAGAACAGCACGGGGTTTTCCGGCTGTTGATTGCGCAGAAATTCGGTCGGGTTGGTCCATATTGTCTTGGACAGTCCCATCGGCGTGATCCTTTCTGCCAACAAGATGCAAGGCCTTTCCGCTGCTCGCCCATTCACAAGGCTTTGGGGCGGGCGTACCTGCATGGTTTTTCCAACCAGGCCAGGTGCGTATGAGCCGCCCTTTTCCTGCAACGAGTTTGCCGCATATGGGCTACATCTTCATCGAACAAAACACTATAAATGCCGGAATCCTTCGTTATAATGACGAAAAAGGAAGGCAATCTGCATGGATGACCTCGACCGAAACATTCTGGCGCTTCTGGGGGCCGACGCCCGCATGTCGGTGGCCACCCTGGCGCGGCGACTAAAGGTTGCGCGTTCGACCATCCAGGCGCGGCTTGAACGGCTGGAAACCTCGGGCATCATCGCAGGCTATACGCTGAAACTGGGCGAGGAGGCGCGTCAGGGCCGGCTGCGTGCCTCGGTTTTGCTGACGATCGAACCGCGCGCCCAGGCCGCGATCCTGTCGCGACTGAAGTCAATCGCCGAGATCGAGCGCGTCTTTACCACCTCGGGGCGCTTTGACCTTTTGATGCAGGTCGCCGCCCCCAATACCCAGGTGCTGGATCAGGTGCTGGACCAGATCGGCGCTTTGACCGGGGTGAAAAGTTCGGAAAGCCTGATCCACCTGTCCACCCGCATCGACCGGGCCGTGTAAGGCGGGGTTCACCTTGCCACCTTCCCCATTGATCACCCTTGCCAAGCCGCTTGGCCTTTTCCTTTGCATTCGCTAAGGAACCCCAAGCAAAAGGGACGTCAAAATGCCGATGGAAAAGACCTTCAACCCCGCCGAGGCCGAGGCCCGCATTTCCAAGCTGTGGATCGACCGGAAGGTAGGTCGCGCCGGGGCCAATGCCAAGCCGGGGGCGCCCGCCTTTTCCATCATGATCCCGCCGCCCAATGTGACGGGTTCGCTGCACATGGGGCATGCCTTCAACAACACGCTGCAAGACATCCTGATCCGCTGGCACCGGATGCAGGGCCATGACACCCTGTGGCAGGTCGGCACCGACCACGCCGGGATCGCGACGCAGATGGTGGTGGAACGGGAACTTGCCAAGACCAATCGGCGGCGCACAGACCTTACCCGAAAAGAATTTGAGGCGTTGGTCTGGGACCAAAAAGAACGATCAGAAGGCATAATCCTTGGCCAACTGAAACGTCTGGGCGCGTCCTGCGACTGGGACCGCAAGGCCTTCACTATGGACGCGAACTTTCAAGAAGCCGTCATCAAGGTCTTTGTGGAGATGTACAATCACAAGGCCAATGACGGCAGCCCCGACCCGCTGATCTATCGCGGCAAACGCCTTGTGAACTGGGACCCGCATTTCGAAACCGC
>JAYSWK010000018.1:0-6338 GCA_043718085.1 Rhodobacterales bacterium | reverse complement strand
TCCGCCTTTACAAGGAACTGGAGGCGATCACCGGCATGTCCTGCGGGCTGCACCATGTCGGCGGCATCACGCTGGCCGACAATCAGGAACGTTTTGACCAGCTGAAGGCCGAACGCGCCAAGCACCGCTACATGGGGCTGGACACCAGGCTGCTCAGCCCGCGCGAGATCGAGGATTTCACCGATGGGATGGTGAACACCAAAGGCATCATCGGCGCGCTTTACGACCCGCTGGACGGCCACCTTGACCCGTCGGGCACCACCCATGCCTATGCCAAGGCGGCCCGGATGGGTGGGGCGGAAATTGTCTTGCACAACAGGGTTTTGGAAACCAATCCTCGTGCAGATGGCGGCTGGGATGTGGTGACAGAACAGGGCACTATCGTGGCCGAGCATCTGGTCAATGCGGGCGGGCTTTGGGCGCGGGAAATTGGCGCGATGGCCGGGGTCTACCTGCCCCTGCTGCCCATGGCGCACCAATATCTGGTGACCGACGACATCCCCGAGATCATGGACATCCTGGGCAAGGGCCGCGAGTTTCCCCATGTGATGGACCCCGGTGGCGAGTTCTATCTGCGCCAGGAGGGTCGGGGCCTGTGCATCGGCTTTTACGAAAAGCCCTGCGAACCCTGGGCCGTCGATGGCACGCCGTGGAATTTCGGCCATGAACTTTTGAACGAACAATTCGACAAGATCGAAGACAGCGTCAACTTCGCCTATCGCCGCATTCCAGTGCTGGAACGCTCGGGCGTCAAACGGGTGATCCACGGCCCCTTCACCTTTGCCCCCGATGGCAACCCGCTGATCGGCCCGGTGCAGGGGCTGCGCAACTACTGGTCGGCCTGCGCCGTCATGGCGGGCTTTTCGCAGGGCGGCGGCATGGGCCTCAGCCTGGCGCAATGGATCATCCATGGCGAGGTTGAACGCGATCCGCGCGGCTTTGACGTGTCGCGTTTTGGCACCTGGACGACGCCGGGCTATACCGTGCCCAAGGTGATCGAAAACTACCAGATGCGCTTCTCGGTCGGCTATCCGAACGAGGAACGCCCCGCCGCCCGCCCTTTCCGCACCACGCCGATGTATGACACCAACAACGGCCTGCGCGCCGTCTGGGGCCAGCAATACGGGCTGGAAGTGGTCAATTACTACGCCCTGCCCGGCGAGGCAACCTACGAGGAGCCAACCTTCAAACGCTCGAACGCCTGGGAAGCTACGCGCCAGGAAGTCATGGCGGTGCGCAATTCCGTCGGCATCAACGAATTGCAGAACTTCGGCAAGTATGTCGTGCGTGGCCAGGGCGCCCGCGCCTGGCTGGACCGCATCATGGCCGGTGCCATCCCCAAGCCGGGCCGCCTGAGCCTGACCCCCATGCTGGCCCATTCCGGCAAGATCATCGGCGATTTCACCGTATCTTGCCTGTCGGAAACCGAGTTTCAACTGACTGCCAGCTACGGCGCGCAGGGCTGGCACTACCGCTGGTTCGAACAGAACGCCGCCCCGGGCGTGACGGTTGAAAACGTGTCAGACAGTCGCTCGGGCTTTCAGATCGCCGGGCCGAATGCGCGCAAGGTTCTGGAAAAGGTCACCAGATCAGATGTTTCCGCGGCGTCCTTCAAGTTCATGGATGTCCGCCCGATGACCGTGGGCATGGCCAAATGCATCGTGCAGCGGGTCAGCTATACCGCGGATCTGGGGTATGAAATCTTCTGCGACCACATGTCCGTGCACCATTTGTGGGACACGCTCATGGCTGCCGGGGCCGAACATGACATCCGCCCCTTTGGCATGCGCGCCATGATGTCGCTGCGTCTGGACAAGTGGTTCGGTTCCTGGGGCCGCGAATTCAGCCCGGATTATACGCCCTGCGAAACCGGCCTTGACCGCTTCATCCGCTGGAACAAGGAGGCCGACTGGATCGGCCGCGCCGCTGCCACGGCCGAAAAGGCCGCGGGGCCCAAGCGTCGCCTCGTCTCCTTCATTGTCGAGGCCACTGACGCCGATGTCGTGGCCTGGGAGCCGATCTGGCTGGACGGCGATGTGGTCGGCTGGTGCACCAGTGGCGGCTTCTCGCATTTCACCGGCAAGTCGCTGGCCCAGGGCTTTCTGCCCGCCGCCCGCGCCGTGGATGGCACAGAGGTCGAGATCGAGATCCTGGGCGAAAAGCGCAAGGCAAAGGTCCATCTGACGCCACTCTTCGATGCCGATGGGTCGCGGATGCGAGGCTGATGTGACCTTCTGGCAAATTTTCCACGGGGGTCCGGGGGTGTGAAACGCCCGGGCGGGAATCACGCATGACACCGCTGACCATCCTGATCCCCGCCGCCGGCGCTTCGACCCGCATGGCGGGCAAGGACAAGTTGCTGCAGGATGTCGGCGGCCAACCCCTGTTGCGCCGTCAGACCGAAATGGCCCTGGCCACGGGATTGCCTGTCCTGGTCACCCTGCGCCCAGGGGACAGCGCGCGCAAAGCTGCCCTTGCGGGCCAAAAGCTCCGAATGATCGAGGTTCCCGATGCGGCAACGGGTATGTCCGCTTCGTTGCGCTGTGCTGCCAAAGCGGTTTCGACCGCCCTGATGATCCTGCCCGCCGACATGCCGGATCTGACCACGACCGATCTGCAGGTCCTGATCGCGGCCTTCGATCAGGCCCCGCACCGCATCCATCGCGGGGCAAGCGTCACAGGACAGCCCGGCCACCCCGTTATTCTGCCTGCCGC
This sequence comes from Rhodobacterales bacterium, assembly GCA_043718085.1. Taxonomy (GTDB): domain Bacteria; phylum Pseudomonadota; class Alphaproteobacteria; order Rhodobacterales; family Rhodobacteraceae; genus Stagnihabitans. The sequence continues at coordinate 3,623 of JAYSWK010000018.1, read as the reverse complement.
CTACCTTGCTGAAATGACAGGGCTTTCCGGTGACGAAGGGGCACGAAGTCTGGTGGCACGGGACGGGGCCATTCTGGTCCCCCTGCCCCGGGACCATGCCATCACCGATCTTGATACGCCCGAGGAATGGGACGCCTGGCGCAAACGCGCCTTGTAGGATCGACATGGCCTGACGGGCAACGGAACGGGCGTTGGCGACCTGGTCCGGAGTCACGAACCCCCTACCGGGCAAAACGCCCCAAGCCTATGGCAAGTCATGCGCAACTCGCATCTTCGGACCAAAAAAAAGGGGGCCAAGGCCCCCCCTTTCCCGCCTTTGTCCTGACGAACAAAGGCTGCTGCATAGGTTTTACTTTCCCAAAAGGGCCGCTTCGTGCCGCTTCAGGGTCTTGCGGGCCGCCTGGTAGCTGACCAGCCCCGCTTCGGTTTTCAGTTCGGGGAACAGGTCATAGATTTCCGAGCGTTGCGAATTGCCCATGCCCCTCAAGGTCATGTCGCCGGGCTGGAAGCTTTCGCTCCAGGCGCCATTTGACAACACAACCTCGTGGCGGTCGCACATGAAGTGGATATAGCTTGCCCCGGCCGCATCGACCGAATGGATGCCATTGCCAACCGCCAGATGCTTGGCCGCGCACAGCACTTCATGCTCGTCGAAATACAGCGCCGTGCGGTCGTTGGTGACCAGAAGGCGGTGGTTCGGGCTGACCAGCATGTCCCGTTCGGGCAGGCCCTCGCCCAGCGAGCCCTGGCGGATCAGGATCGGCTTGAGATGCGGGGCCGATGCCAGATCGTTCCAGCTCAGATCGCGCTGCCCAAGCCAGCGGATTTCCTGCATCCCGTTGTCGCGGGTGATGACCCGGTCGCCGACGCGCAGATCTTCCACCGCCACTTCGCCGCGCGGCGTGGCGATCAGCGTGCCGGGGGTGAAGCAGGGGATGACATTCTCGATATTCTGAAAGGTCATCGTGCCCACGACATGATGGTCGCCGGGATCCAGGAAGGTGACCGTGCCGTTTTCCGGGTTCGACGGGTCATAGGTGATGTGGAACGGGCCAGCCCCGGTCAGATCCAGCGTGTCATAGTCGTTGCCGCCTTCGTTGCCGTCGACCGCATCGCCCACGTTGCCGCCAATGAACAGGTCACGGTCATTGCCGCCTTGCAGCACATCCGCCCCGGCACCGCCGGTGATCGTGTCATTGCCGGTGTCACCCATCACGGTGTCATTGCCGTCGCCGCCCAAAAGCCGGTCGTTGTTTTGGCCGCCGTCGATCAGATCGTCGTCAATGCCGCCGTCGATCACGTCGTTGCCTTCGCCGCCGATCAGCGTGTCCTTGTCGTCCATGCCGAAGATCGTGTCATTGCCCTGACCGCCATCGACAAAGTCACGGCCATTGTTTGGCGCCTGATCACTCGCATCGGGAATGTTCACGCTGTCGGGCACACCGGGGCCATAGCCGCCATAGACGACATCATCGCCCGAACCGGCATCAATGCTGTCGGAACCTTCTGCACCCACGATCGTGTCGTTGCCCGCTTCGCCGAACACCGTGTCATTGTCGACCCCGGCATCAATGCTGTCGTGGCCCTCGTTGGCATGGATCACATCGGCATCATCGCCGGTGCGGATCGTGTCATTGCCCGAGCCGCCATAGACCGTGTCCTTGTCGTCATTCGGGTCGGTGTCGGCCGGGTAAAGACCCGGATAGCCGAAATCGGGACGCTGGAAGTCTGATCCGGTGTCGATCAGGTCATTGTCCGGCCCGCCATAGACCAGATCGCTGCCCGCACCGGCGTCGATAGTGTCCTGACCATTGCCCGCGGTGATGATGTCATCGCCATCGCCGCCGTGCAGCACGTCATTGCCTGAACCACCGTTGACCTGATCGTTGCCCGAGCCGCCGTAGACCGCGTTGTTGCCGACCCCGCCGGTCAGCGTGTCATTGCCAGCCTCGCCATACAGCGTGTCATTGCCGTCGCCACCATCGGCCTGATCATTGCCCTTGCCGCCAAAGACCAGATCATTCCCAGCGCCCGACGCGATCGTGTCATTGCCGTCACCGGCGCGGACATAATCGTCATTCGGCCCCGCCCCCGGCAGCAGCGCATCATTGGCGTCGATCTTGTCGCCATTGGGGTCGGTGTAGCTGCCGTTGATCAGATCACCGCCTGCCGTGCCATCGACATAGCCGTCGGGATGGGCGTCTTGCAGGATGTTCTCGATGTTCTTGAAGGCCAGCGTGCCGCCGCCCAAAAAGGTGACCGTGCCATTTTCGGGATTGGCCGGGTCATAGACGATTCCGGCCACGGCCAGACCGCGCAGATCCAGCGTGTCGCTGTCGACGCCGCCCTCGCTGCCGTCCACATAATCCCCGGCATTGCCGCCGACGAACAGGTCGCGGTCATCGCCGCCGGTCATGTTGTCGGTCCCGGCACCGCCCGTCAGCACATCATCGCCCGTGCCGCCGATCAGCGTGTCGTTGCCGTCGCCGCCGTCAACCGTATCGGTGCCAGCGTCGCCCGCGACCAGATCGTCACCCGTGCCGCCATAGACCTTGTCCGCGTCATTGCCGCCATAAAGCTGATCATTGCCGCCCATGCCCGCGATAGTGTCATTGCCGCCATTGCCCCAGAACTGGTTGGTGAACGTATCGGCCGGATCGGTGCCCTGCTGATCGAACCCCGTCAGACTGTCGGCAAAATTCGAGCCGACGACGCCGTCGATGCCTTGGATGATATTGTCATTGCCAGCGTCACCGCCGCTCATGCCGCCGGTGGTCAGATTGACCGTGACGCCCGCGGTCGAGGCCGAATAGTCCAGATTGTCCTGGCCTGCATTGCCCGCGAAAGAATCTGCACCGGCACCGCCGATGAACCGGTCATCGCCCACGCCACCGTATTCCACATTGCAACCCGCGCCGCCGATCAGCACGTCATTGCCCGCATCGCCGTACAGCGTGTCGTTGCCGTCCTGGCCGTTCAGGCTGTCATTGCCGTCGCCGCCATAGACCCGGTCATTGCCAGCCCCGGCCAGAACCGTGTCATTGCCGCCGCCTGCGCGCACCCAGTCATCATTGGCGCCCGCCCCGGCCAGAACCGCATCGGAATGGTCTATTCTGTCGCCCTGCGGGTCACCGTTGTAATTGTAATCGATCAGATCGCCGCCCGCCGTGCCATCGACATAGCCGTCAGACCTGGGGGTGCAATCGGACCAGCAGCCGCCCGAGGTGCAGCTTTCAACACGCAAATAACCGCAGCCCGACTGCGGATAGCCATCGTGCCACGACCCCGAGGTGTCACACCAGCGATAGGAATAATTGCTTGAATAAGTCATTTGACGGGCCCCATATCAACACACAAAGTTACGTCGCGGCGGCAAAGTGAATGCCCTTGGCCATGCGATTTTCCGGCCGCAACAGCCGCAGGATTGCAGGTGAAACATGGCAGGCGCATCGTCAGTCCCCGTCGCGTCCTTAGGGCTTGCGCCCCGGTTACAAGCTCAGGAACGGCAAGCCATCCCTCAACTCTGGCCCTTTCGACGTTTCTTGCGAAACGCGAAAGACCGGCCAGGAATTGGCCGAGCCAGTCGCCGGACTGTCTGGTTGAAGCTTGTGCGAATGTATGGA
>JAYSWK010000170.1:0-2036 GCA_043718085.1 Rhodobacterales bacterium | reverse complement strand
CTGCCCTGACAGCGCACTTTTTGGCAACCGACAGCCTGGCCTTGGGCGGCACCGATCATCTGCGGGCGAAATATCTGCCCGCCGCCGCCGAAGGAACCAGCCTTGGCGCCTTTGCCCTGACCGAACCCAATGCAGGTTCTGACCCCGCCGACATGAAGACCCGCTCCATTCGCGAAGGGGCGGGTTACCGTCTGAAGGGGCGCAAGTGCTTTATCTCGAACGGGGGCGTGGCTGATTTCCTGATCGTCTATGCCGTCACCGACCCGGCCGCTGCCCACAAGGGCATATCGGCTTTTGTGGTGGACAAGGGCACGCCGGGGCTGACCCCGGGACGGGTTGAACAGACCATGGGCCTGAAGGGAGGTCATGTGTGGGAGTTGGAGTTCGATCTGTATCTGCCCGAGGAAAACCGCCTTGGGCCCGAGGGTTCGGGTTTCAGAACCGCGATGAAAGTTCTGGACAACGGCCGGTTGGAAGTGGCCGCCATGTGCATTGGCATCGCCGCGCAAGCACTTGATCTTGCGAAAGACTGGGCGAAATCGCGGATCATCGGCAATGAACCATTGTCAAACCGCCAAGGCATCCGCTGGCAGCTTGCAGATATGACCACGGACCTGCAGGCCGCCCGGCTGCTGGCCCTTGAAGCCGCCCGACAGCGCCAAAACGGCGAGCGGTTCAGTCAAGCTGCCAGCATGGCCAAGCTTTACGCCTCGGAAATGGCGCACCGGGTGACCGATGGCGCGCTGCAAATCCACGGCGGCTATGGCTATACCCGCGATTTCCCGCTGGAGCGGATGTCGCGCGACGTCCGCATCATGCGGATCTACGAAGGCTCGTCTGAAATTCAACGCAACATCATCGCAGCCCATCTGCTGACCTGAGAGGTTTCCATGACCCGCCACAACACCCGCGACATCTATCCCGCAACTGGCAGCACCATCACCGCGAAAAGCTGGATGACCGAGGCGCCGATGCGGATGCTGATGAACAACCTGCACCCCGATGTGGCCGAAAACCCGCATGAGTTGGTGGTGTACGGCGGCATTGGCCGCGCCGCCCGGACCTGGGAGGATTTCGACAAGATCGTCGCCACATTGAAGGATCTGAATGACGACGAGACGCTGCTGGTGCAATCCGGCAAGCCGGTCGGCGTGTTTCGCACCCACAAGGATGCGCCGCGTGTGTTGATTGCCAACAGCAATCTGGTGCCGCATTGGGCGACCTGGGACCATTTCAATGAATTGGACAAAAAGGGTCTGGCGATGTACGGCCAGATGACCGCGGGTTCCTGGATTTACATTGGAACCCAAGGCATTGTGCAGGGAACCTATGAAACCTTCGCGGAAGCCGGACGTCAGCATTACGCGGGCGATCTGACCGGCAAATGGATCTTGACAGGCGGTCTGGGCGGCATGGGTGGGGCGCAACCCCTTGCCGCCGTCATGGCCGGGGCCTGCTGTCTGGCCGTGGAATGCGACGAGACGCGCATCGATTTCCGCATCCGCACCCGCTATCTCGATGCCAAGGCCCGGACGCTGGACGAGGCTTTGGCGATGATCGACGTCTGGTGCGCCAAGGGCGAGGCCAAATCGGTGGGCTTGCTTGGCAATGCTGCCGATGTCTTTCCTGAACTGGTGCGCCGCATGAAGAACGGCGGCCATCGTCCTGATATGGTGACAGATCAGACCTCGGCCCATGATCCACGCAATGGTTATTTGCCGCAGGGTTGGACCGTTGAACAGGCCAAAGCCACCCGTGAAACCGATCCCAAGTCGGTTGAAATCGCTGCCCGCGCCTCGATGCGCGTTCAGGTCGAGGCGATGGTCGATTTCTGGAATGCCGGGGTGCCTACGCTGGATTACGGCAACAACATCCGTCAAGTGGCGCTGGACGAGGGGTTCAAGGACGCTTTCGCCTTCCCCGGTTTCGTGCCCGCCTATATCCGCCCGCTGTTCTGCCGGGGCATCGGCCCCTTCCGCTGGGCGGCGCTGTCGGGTGACCCCGCCGATATCCATGCCACGGACGCCGCGATGAAA
>JAYSWK010000169.1:0-5135 GCA_043718085.1 Rhodobacterales bacterium | reverse complement strand
CCCCATGATGCCGCAGGTCAAGTCTGAGGGGTGATAGGTCCGGGGTCAAAGCAATACTGAAACCTGGGTGGTCCATTCGGATTTGCCTTGCACACCCTTGAGACCGGCAAGCAGTTCAGCCAGAAGGAACATTGCTGGATGCGTGTCAAAGCGATTCCGGTCTAGCCTGTTAGAGCAAACCTTCAAAGGCAGCGTTCAACGCCGTTCAGCGATTTTACGGAGCAATAGACCAAGTCATTGAGAATATGGTGCCCCCAGCAGGACTTGAACCCGCGACCCCCTGATTACAAATCAGGTGCTCTACCAGCTGAGCTATAAGGGCACGAGGCGTGCAATACCGCCCCTTTGCCTTGCTTGCAAGCGTTCAGTCCTTTTGGCCGCCTTCCTTTTTGCCCCCCTCCTTTTGGCCCCCATTCTTGGGACCACGGTCCATCAGGCTGACGGCGGCCAGGCTGACGGCAATGACCAAAAGGGCGGCGGGGGCGGCCTCGCCGATCTTTTCCAGGCTGGCCAGATCATAGGCGCGGGTCGACAAGGTGTTGAAATTGAACGGGCGCAGCAAAAGGGTGGCGGGCAGTTCCTTGACGCAATCGACAAAGACCACCAGCAGCGCCGTGCTGACCGATCCGCGCATCAAGGGCAGATAGACCGCCCGCAGCACCTGCCCCCCCGTGCGCCCCAGTGACCGCGCGGCCATCGGCAACGAGGGCGAAACCCGGCCAAAGGCACTGTCCACGGCACTTTGCGCAATGCCGAAGAACCGCACCGCATAGGCCAGGATCAGGGCAAAGACCGTGCCGGTCAGCAAAAGGCCGGGGTCATGGCCGGTCAGGGCAAGAATGGCATCCGCCAGCCGGTGATCCAAGGCGGCCAGCGGGATCAGAATGCCCACGGCCATCACAGCGCCCGGCGCGGCATAGCCAAGGGCCGTCAGCGGCAGGATCAGCCGGGCCATGCGCCGCCCGGCCATGCGCACGCCATAAACCAGAAACAGCGCCGCCCCCACGGTGATGCCGGCCGCCAATCCGCCCACGAACACGGTGTTCAGAACGGCCGCGCCAAGACCGGGGGCAAACCAGACCTCGGGCTTGCGCAGGGCATGGCCGGCCATGACGGCGACAGGCAGCACGAATCCGGTGGCAAAGGGCAAAAGGCAGGCAAGGCCGGCCAGCCAGCCACTTGGACCCTGCAAAGCCACGGGTGTCACGGGCCTTGAGGCGCGCGCCATGCGGTGAAACCGCGCGTTACGGCGGCCTTGCCGCTCGATCCATAAAAGCGCCAGGATCAGCACCAGGATGACCAAGGCAATCTGCGCCGCACCACCTGCGTTGTTGTCGTTCAGCCAGGTCGAAAAGACCCCCGTGGTCAGGGTCTGCACGCCGAAATGCTGCACCGTGCCGAAATCGGCGACCGTCTCCATCAAGACCAGCGCCACGCCCGCGGCAATGGCGGGCCGGGCCAGCGGCAGACCCACGCGCCAGAACAGACCCAAAGGGCCCGCGCCCAGCGACCGGGCCACTTCGTAAGAGGCCCCCGATTGCTCGCGAAATGCGGCGCGTGCCAGAAGATAGACATAGGGGTAAAAGGCCGCCGTCAGCACGATCACGGCAAAGCCCATGGAATGGATCTCGGGGAACCAATAATCCCTGGCCGACTGCCAGCCCATGGACAGCCGCAACCCGCTTTGCACCGGTCCCGAATAGTTCAGGAAATCGACCAGGGCATAGGCGCCGATATAGGCCGGGTTGGCCAAAGGGAACAATAGCGCATAGTCCAGCCAGCGCTGCCCCGGAAAGCGGTGCATGGTCACAAGCCAGGCCGCCCCCGTGCCAACGGCAGCGGCCAGCGTGCCCACCCCCAGCATCAGGATCACCGTATTGGTCACATAGCGCGGCAGAACCGTGGCCACGAGATGGGGCCAGATGTTCTCGGTCGGATGCAGGGCCAGCCACAGCACGGCCAGCATCGGCGCCACCACGACAGCCGCGATCCCCAGCGCCGCCAGGGTCCATCCGTCCGGCCATACACGGCGCAGAAAGCCCGGCGCATCTTGCGGCACTGGTTGGATCAGGTCTGGCCGTGTCATGGCTGCCTCGTAGCGGAAAGCAGTTTCCCTGTCCAGAAAAGCCCGTATATTGCGGCCAACAACAAGAACCGGGGCCAGGGGCAGAATGCGCATCATCTATCACCTTGGCGCCCATTGTACGGATGAAGAGCGCCTTTTGCGCTGCCTTCTGAAAAATCGCGGTGTGCTGGCCGAACAGGGCATCGTCGTGCCCGGCCCGACCCGCTACCGCACGCTGTTGCGCGAAACGGCCGTGGCGCTGAAGGGCCAACCCGCCTCGATGGACACCCAGGCGCTGGTCCTGGAACAGATCATGGAGGCCGACCGGGCCGCCCGGCTGATCCTGAGCTGGGACAGCTTTCTGTCCTATCCGACCTGGGCCATGGAGGGCGGGCTATATCGTGCGGCCGGCGAAAGGGTGCGGGCCTTCAGCCAGATATTTCCCCAGATCGAACCCGAATTTCATCTGGCGATCCGCAACCCGGCAACCTTCCTGCCCGCCCTTTTCGACAAGCAGAAGAACGCCAAGGGCGGCGCCAAGGATTTTGCAAGCTTCATGAAGGGTCACGACCCGCTGGACATTCGGTGGTCAAGCGTGGTGGACCGGATCCTCGATCTCAACCCCGGCGTGCCGCTGACCATCTGGTGCGACGAGGATACGCCGCTGATCTGGCCCGAGGTTCTGCAGGCCGTCTCGGGCCAAATGGCGAATACGGTGCTGGACGACAGCCACGAGCTTTTGGCGCAGATCATGTCGGCCGATGGGCTGAAACGCCTGCAGGCCTATCTGGCCTCGCATGTCGTCAGCACGCCAGAGCTGCGCCGCAAGGTCTTTGCCGCGTTTCTGGACAAATTCGCCTTGCCCGAAAAAATCCAGGTCGAGATTGAAGTGCCGGGCTGGACCGAGGCGACCGTGTCCGCCCTGACAGCAGCATATGAGGCCGATGTCGCCCTGATCCGCGCCACCGAAGGGGTGCGCTTCTTGCGGCCGTAGGGCGGGAAGGCTCGTGACGCAATCGCAGATCGCCGAAGCGTTCTTTCCCCCGATTGGCCCAAAGCCAATCAGGGACGCGCCTGCCTGCCCTCGGGCAGGCGCGTCCCGCGCCAACCCCAGGCAGGCGCGTCCCCTTGTTCACCCTCGGAACAAGGCCCAAACCCCTTGCCGGCGCCCTGAGGCTCCGGCAATCGGACCGATAAAGGCTCCACAGGAGCCCTTATCGGGCGGCCCTCTGGACGCAATTGGCACAGGCAGGTCAGGACCCCGGTGCCAGACCCAACCTGATCGAGTGCACATACAGTCCGGCCAAAGCAACGGGTCCCGCTCCGATCCGCGCCATCGTGGACGCAGCAGGCGACCCGGCCCTACTGCATCCCCAGCGCGGCCTTGTACATGTCCATGATCGCTTCTTCTTCGGCAATCTCGTCGGGCTTGCGCTTGCGCAATGCGATCACCTTGCGCATGACCCTGGTATCATAGCCGCGCCCCTTGGCTTCGGCCATGACTTCCTTTTGTTGCTCGGCCACATCGGCCTTTTCGGCCTCCAGCAGTTCGAAACGCTCGATGAACTGGCGCAGTTCGTCGGCGGTCACGCTATAGGCATCACTGGGGTCGCTCATTCTGGCCTCGCTGAAAATCGGTTGCGCCTCACTACAATCAGCCGGGCGCGCGGCGCAAGCCATCCCTTGCTTGGCCGGATACGAAAAGGTTAGGGCGGTTCAGGTTTGACGGAAACAAGAACATCGGAAAACGCGTTCGAGTGACACGAGAGGCAGCGATTTCCGCTACCATCGAAACCTGAACCGCTTTAGGGCGAGCAGCAATGCAGACCCGCGTGCCGGGACAAGGGAGATGACCATGCAAGTCCTGATCTGGGGCGGCTCAGCCTTGACACTTCTGGGCGTGGCCCTGTTGATGTGGTGCGTGCGCATGGCCGCAAAGGTGCGCCAGAGCGGCCAGGACGACCCTCTGGCCGCGCAACAGGCCCTGACGCGGGTGCTTTTCTGGAACATGGGCGCGCTGGGGCTTTCGGCCCTGGGGCTGATGGCCGTGGTGATCGGGATCATACTGGGCTGAACCGGCCAGGGCCCGGCGCGTCAGGTTGATCGCGGCAGGCTTAGATGTATAGTCCCGCATTGTGGTGTTACGATTGACGCCTCGGTGACGGAGGCAATATGGGACAGGTTTTACACGGCAGCGCCACCACGACAGAGGCAGTCCGTCGAGCGATACAGCGGAGTGAAGAGAGCGTAAGGGCACTGTCGCGGCGCTACTCGATCAGCCCGACAACCGTGCAGAAATGGCGGAAGCGGGAGACTGTGACCGACCAACCTATGGGGCCGACCGAACCGCATTCCTCGGTTCTCAGCATCGATCAGGAGGCGGTGATCGTTGCCTTCCGTCGCCATAGTCTGCTGCCGCTGGACGACTGCCTCTATGCCCTGCAGCCGGCAATCCCGCATCTGACCCGGTCGTCGCTGCATCGCTGCCTTCAGCGGCACGGGATATCGCAACTGCCCGACATGGAAGGCGATCTGCGTGCAAAGAAGAAATTCAAAGCCTATCCCATCGGGTTCTTTCACATCGACATCGCCGAGGTGCGCAGCGGTGAGGGGAAGCTCTACCTGTTCGTAGCCATTGATCGAACGTCGAAATTTGCTGTGGTGCGGCTCTATGACGAAGCGACCCGGCGCACCTCCGTCCAGTTCCTGGAGGAAGTGCTGATCGTCGTTCCTTACAAGCTGCACACGATTCTGACCGACAACGGCATCCAGTTCGCCGAACAACCCCGGAACCGGAACTCGATTTATTCGCGGAAGACCCGCTTCGACATGATCTGCGACGCAAACAAGATCGAGCACCGCCTGACCAAACCGAACCACCCGTGGACGAATGGCCAAGTTGAGCGGATGAACCGGACGATCAAGGAGGCGACGGTCAAGCGTTACCACTACGCCAACCACGAGCAGCTGCGCCAACACCTCGATCTGTTCATTGATGCCTACAACCACGCCCGCAGACTGAAGACCCTCAAAGGCCTCACGCCAACGCAGTTCATCTGGAAAGAATGGC
>JAYSWK010000168.1:0-5146 GCA_043718085.1 Rhodobacterales bacterium | reverse complement strand
CCGTCATAGGCCGCAAGCAGCGGCACGATGGTCAGGCCAAAGACCGTCGGGGTGATCCTTTGCTGTCGCGCGGCGTCGGTCAGACCGGGTTTCAGGGCGAAATAGGTGGCAATGGCGATCAGCACCACGGGCATGATGAGGCGCAGCACTTGAACCGGGACCAGATGGGCGATCATGGCCCCCCCTGCCCCGCCCAGCGCGCTGAGTGCCGCCATCCAAAGCTGCGCGCCCAGTCTGACCTGTCCGGCGCGCGCATAGGCCAGGGCCGCAGTTCCGGCCCCGAACGATCCTTGCAGCTTGTTGGTGGCCAGCGCCTGCAGGGGCGAGGCACCGGCCAGCAACAAGGCAGGCAGGGTGATCAGCCCGCCGCCGCCCGCGATGGCATCGACCAGCCCTGCCAGGAATGCCGCCACGACCAACAGGGCCGCCAGATGGGGGGCGACCTCAAACAAGGTCGAAACCGCGATGTACGCGCCCGACCACACGCCCATCTTTCAGGGCGAAATCGGGGTCCTGCGCAAAATCCACAAAACCGATCCGGGCGTAAAAGGCCAGACCCGGCGCATTGTCGGACCGGATGCTGGCAATCAGCTTTGCCACGCCCTGCCCGCGCAGAATGTCACAGGTCAGCGCAAACATCGCCCTGCCCGCCCCGCGCGCCTGCAAATCCGGCTGCACAAAGGTGCCGATGTGGGCCTCGGCTTGCCAATGGCCAACGGATTGCCAACCGATGACACGGCCTGCATCCTCGGCCACAACGGATGACATGACATCTGGCCCGCTGACGTAGTAGGCGGCCACGGCCATGAGCGTCATCACTTCTTGATGCGCCGTGGTGCCGCCAATGGCAATGATCTGGTTCAAAAGCCCGGTCATTGCCGCCACATCGGCGGGCTGCGCCACCCGAACGATCACGGCACGAACTCGTCACGCACATAGCCTTGCAAGTAAAGCAGGGCGGTCAGATCGCCATGGTTGACCCGGACACTGCACTGGGCGGCCACCGATGGCTTGGCATGCAGCGCCACACCCATGCCCGCCAGGTCCAGCATCCCCAGATCATTGGCGCCGTCGCCCACGGCCAGAACTTCGTCCGGGGTGATGCCCAGACGGGCGGCAATCTCTTGCAGGGCCTGCACCTTGGCCGCCTTGCCCAGAATCGGTTCCGCGACCTCACCTGTCAGCCTGCCCTTGTCGATCAGCAAGGTGTTGGCCCGGTTCTCGTGAAAGCCCAGAACCTGGGCAATCGCCATCGTGAAGGCGGTGAACCCGCCCGAGACCAGCGCGGTATGGGCGCCATGTGCCTTCATCGTGGCCAGCAGCGTCTTGCCCCCCGGCATCAGAGTGATGCGGTTGGCGATCACTTCTTGAATGACCCCGGCGGGCAGACCGCGCAACAACCCGACCCTTTCGCGCAAGGCCGCCTCGAAATCCAGCTCGCCATTCATCGCGCGGGCGGTGATCGCGGCGACATGGGGCCCGACACCTGCGGCATCGGCCAATTCGTCGATGCATTCCTGTTCGATCATCGTGCTGTCCATATCGGCCAGCAAAAGCCGCTTCTTGCGTCCCGTCGCGGGCTGCACCGCTAGGTCAACGCCCAGAGCCTGCAACCCCTGCCAAACCTGCCACAGATTGTCGGGCTGGGCCGGCAGTGCGAATTCCGCTGCAACGCCCGGATCCAGCCACCGGGCCTCACCCCCGCCCCAGGCATTGCGCAAGGCTTCGACCGTGGCGCGGTCCAGAACCGGCCTGGCAGGGTTGGTCAAAAGGGTCGCTATGAACATCCGAAGTTTCCGATAGTGAAGGCATGGGTCGCTTTTTCGCGGCGATGCGGCGCTTTACGACGATTTTCCGGCTTGTGCCAGTGCCCGCACCCCCCTATTGCCGACGGCGGGACACCCTTCCCCAACGAAGGGCATTTATCTGGAAGGATACCATGTCTGATCTGCAAGCCCCGGCCAAGCGCCCGGTAAACCCGCGCTTTTCATCTGGCCCCTGCGCCAAGATCCCCGGCTTTTCGCTTGATATGCTTGCCGACGCGCCGCTGGGCCGTTCGCACCGCGCCGCCATTGGCAAGGCCAAGCTGGCCGAGGCCATCGCGCTGACCCGCGAGATCCTTGGCCTGCCCGACGGCTACCGCGTCGGCATCGTTCCGGCCTCGGACACGGGTGCGATGGAAATGGCCATGTGGTCGCTGCTGGGTGCGCGGCCCGTCGAGATGCTGGCCTGGGAAAGCTTTGGCGAGGGCTGGATCACCGATGTGGTCAAACAGCTGAAACTGCAAGCCAAGGTCACCGTGGCCCCCTATGGCCAGATCGTGGATTTCGCCACGGTGGATTTCAATGCCGATGTCGTCTTTACCTGGAACGGCACGACCTCGGGCTGTCGGGTGCCGAATGGCGATGCCATTCCGGCGAACCGCGCCGGGCTGACCATCTGCGACGCCACCTCGGCCGCCTTTGCGATGGATCTGCCCTGGGACCGCTTGGATGTCGTGACCTTTTCCTGGCAAAAGGTTCTGGGCGGCGAAGGCGCGCATGGCATGCTGATCCTGAGCCCCCGCGCGGTCGAGCGGCTGGAAAGCCATACCCCGGCCTGGCCCCTGCCCAAGATTTTCCGCCTCACGTCCAAGGGCAAGCTGATCGAAGGCATCTTTGCGGGCGAGACGATCAACACGCCGTCGATGCTGGCGGTTGAAGATTACCTCGTGTCGCTGAAATGGGCCAAATCCATCGGCGGGTTGCAGGGCCTGATCGCCCGCGCGAATGCCAATGCCCAGGTGGTCTGGGACTTTTGCGCCACCAATCCCTGGATCGCCAATCTGGCCGAAACGCCCGCGACGGCCTCGACCACCTCTGTCTGCCTGAAATTCACCGATCCGCGCATCAAGGATGGAGCGGGTTTTGCCAAGGCCGTCGCCAAGCGCATCGAAAAGGCCGGGGCCGGGTTTGATCTGGGCGCTTACCGCGACGCGCCATCCGGTCTGCGCATCTGGTGCGGCTCGACGGTGGAAACCGCCGATGTCGCCGCCCTGATGCCGTGGATCGCCTACGCCTTCCACACCGAGATTGCCGCGCAATAAGTAGGATGGGCAATATTGCCCATCCTACCTGACCTTCCCCAAATCATAGGAGCCCCCTCATGGCCCCCCGCGTTCTGGTATCCGACGAACTTTCCGAAACCGCCGTGCAGATCTTCCGCGACCGTGGCGTCGAGGTCGATTACCTGCCCAAGCTTGGCAAGGATAAAGAGGCGCTTGCCGCCGCAATTGACCAATATGACGGACTTGCCATCCGTTCGGCCACCAAGGTCACGGAAAAGCTGCTGGCCCAGGCCACCCGCCTCAAGGTCGTGGGTCGCGCCGGGATCGGCGTGGACAATGTCGATATCCCTGCCGCTTCGAAGAAAGGCGTGATCGTGATGAACACGCCCTTTGGCAATTCGATCACCACGGCGGAACATGCGATCGCCATGATGTTCGCCGCCGCAAGGCAGATCCCCGAGGCCAATGCCTCGACCCAGGCCGGCAAATGGGAAAAGTCGCGTTTCATGGGGGTCGAGCTTTACAACAAGACCCTGGGGGTGATCGGGGCGGGCAATATCGGCGGCATCGTCTGCGACCGCGCGGTCGGGCTGCATATGAAGGTCGTGGCCTATGACCCGTTCCTCAGCGAAGATCGCGCCAGGCAATTGGGCGTGCACAAGGTCGATCTGGACGAGTTGCTGACCCGCGCCGATTTCATCACCCTGCATGTCCCCCTGACCGACAAGACCCGCAACATCCTGTCACGCGACGCATTGGCCAAGACCAAGCCCGGTGTGCGGATCATCAACTGCGCCCGTGGCGGGCTGATCGACGAGGCAGCCCTGGCCGAGGCGCTGAAATCCGGCCATGTCGCCGCCGCCGCCCTGGATGTGTTCGAGGTGGAACCCGCCACTGAGAACCCGCTGTTCGGGCTGCCCAATGTGGTCTGCACGCCCCATCTTGGCGCCTCGACCACCGAGGCGCAGGAAAACGTGGCGCTACAAGTGGCCGAACAGATGGCGGATTTCCTGTTGACCGGGGCTGTGCAAAACGCGCTGAACATGCCCAATGTCACGGCGGAAGAGGCGGCCGTCATGGGCCCATGGATCCGGCTTGCCAGCCACCTGGGCAGCTTTATCGGCCAGATGACGGACGAGCCGATCAAGGCGATCAACATCCTTTACGACGGCACGGTTGCCGCGATGAAGCTGGCCGCTCTCAATCAAGCCGTGATCGCCGGGGTGCTGAAAACCCAGAACCCGGATGTGAACCTGGTCTCTGCCCCCGTGGTGGCCAAGGAAAAGGGCATCCAGATCTCGACCACGCGGCAGGAAAAGACCGGGGTGTTTGATGCCTATGTCAAGGTCACCATGGTCACAGACAAGCGCGAACGTTCGGTGGCGGGCACCTGTTTCAGCGATGGCAAGCCGCGCTTCATCCAGATCAAGGGCATCAATATCGACGCCGAGATCGGTGAGCACATGCTTTACACAACCAACGAGGACGTGCCCGGCATCATCGGCCTTCTGGGCATGACGATGGGCAAGAACAACGTCAACATCGCCAACTTCACCCTTGGCCGGTCCGGTGTGGGCAAAGACGCCATCGCGATCCTTTATCTGGATCAGGCGATTGATCCCAAAGTCGTCGAAACCCTTGAATCTACTGGCATGTTCCAACAGGTCAAAGCCTTGCAATTCGAGGTTGCCTGACCCATTCATCCGCTTTCAAATAGTGCGGGGGTGCGACAGAGGTTGCGCCCCCGGTCTTGCCAACCCGAGCCTTCCATGCACAGCTACGCCATCGGCGATATCCACGGCCATCTGGGCCTTTTGAAACACCAGCACGCGCTGATTGCCCAGGATATGGATCGCCATGGTCCGGCCCCGGTTGTCCATATCGGTGACCTTGTGGACAGAGGGCCCGACAGCGCCGGGGTGGTGGACTATCTGCGCATTGGTCTGGCCGAGGGGCGGGACTGGGTCGTGCTGAAGGGCAATCACGACCGCATGTTCGCGCGTTTTCTGGATGATCCTTTCGAACCCGAGCCGGGCCTGCGGTCGGAACTGTCCTATCTGCATCCCAAGATCGGGGGCGGCACGACGCTGGCCACTTATG
>JAYSWK010000167.1:0-13226 GCA_043718085.1 Rhodobacterales bacterium | reverse complement strand
TTGAAGAGGTGAAGCGCTACTGCGCTGCCAGCATCGATGTGGTCGTGCAGCTTTCCCGGCAAGGGGGGGTGAGGGGCGTGGCGGAGATTGGGCTGCCTTGGGCGGATGTTGGGACTGCGGAAGTATAGTTTACGACGCGCGCCACTTTGGGCGGAACGTCGTCTGACGGAATTGGAGATCGCACAAGCAAATCGCATGTTTAGCGGCGGTTCGGTGAACTCCAAATGCTTGACCACCTCGCGCGCACAATATCCCCGCTACTAGACGGGCATCGCCGCATCTCATTTGGACTAATTCGTGATTTTGGCACCGGACATGGGTCTCTCCCCGCTTCGAAAATGACTAAGCAGTGCACCCGGCATAGGAAGTTTATTCAAGTTTGCCTTTCCGAACAAGGACTGGGCAGCAAAAAAACTGCTATTTCAGCGTCGTCAGAGCGCAGCAAGGTCCTTCTGCAGGCGGGCGCGGAAGACGTCAGGCATCACCCAGTTGGGTTGATGGCCAAGTAGCATTTGCAGAAATCCCGATGAAAAGCTGGCGTCTTGGGCAGTGTTTTCCCTGAATGACCACCAGTGGCGCAGATCGTCAATGGCCGGATCAAGCGCGGTTTGGTCATGGAATTCCTGTTCCATTGCGGCGGCATGAACTGACAGGCAGAACAACGTGCAGCAATAGCCTTCAGGCCAGAAGGCGGCGGCGGAATCGGCGGCCGCACGTGTGGCCGGACCAGTGGCTTTCAGCGGCATGTCAGCGGTCAATTCACGAAGCACCAAGGCCGAGGCAAATTCGAAGAACGCTTTGCGTTCGGACTTGTCTGCAGGGCGCTGAAGTTCGACAGCATTCAGCCAGCGCATGAATGCCGCTGCCAGCTTCACATCGTCAATCTCGATGGTGCAGCCAAGGTCGCGTGCAGTAACCTCTACAAAGCGCTGAAACGCCTGCTTGAACCAGCGCATCCGTCGCACCGCGATGCGCAAAGGTTCGTTGGTGGCAGGAAGCACCCCTGTGTTCAGTTTGATTTCAGACATGGGACACGTACTTTTTGTAAAGTGCCGCGATCCGGGCCACATCCTTTTCCGCAACCGCCGCCGAAATCTCGGGGGCCAAGGCGACGGCCATGTCACTTGCAGCCATCAGCGCCGCCTCGTTCTCTTCGTCCGAGCGCGCGGCCTGCAGCCACAGCATCACTGCAAACAGGCTCACGGCCTCCAATGATGCACCGGGAACCAATGCGGCTTGTTGTGCGGTGATACCGCGCATGACCCGCGCATTCAGCAGACAAAAGGTCAATTGAGCGGCACGATTCTCGACTGCTTCCTCCGACACCCTGGCAGGCAAGCGATCAAAGGCGGCACGTGCGGCGGCCTCGCTGACCAGCACTTTGGGTGCCCCGAGATGCCGCAACACGGTTGTCAGTGCGACATAAAACGCCACCGCAAAATCGCCGCGTGCGTTTGGCTTTTCCATGATGTCCTGCAAAGGCAGGGCAGAAATGGCCGATCCGCCAAGCAGGTTCTTGGCGACATCCGAGGCGATTTCGTCAACCGAACGCACAAAGTCCCCTGCCTCGCGCAGCGCGACGTTGGCAAAGTCTGACGCCGGCTTGGGCAGGACATCCAGATCAAAGGTTTCGGCAATCGCCTCACCGCCACGGCGCAACACAAAGCGCAAGCCGCGCAGTGCTTCGCGAAGCGGCATGGCATCGGGGCGATGAAACGAATGATTGGACAATTCAGGTATCCTCTTTAGGGGCATTATAGCCTAGCCGGAAGAAGATACCAACCTGTCCTTGACCGTGCGATGCGGGGTTGCGCGAATGAAGCCACGGGTTGTTGCGAAATCCTTGATCCCGGCCTGACTGCCCAGACCCGTGGCATTTTGCGCGGAAGATGCCTGCGCGATCTGAACCGCCTCGGGCATGGAAACCCCCTTGATAAGACCTGTCGCAAAACCGCCGTTAAAGCAATCGCCGCAACCACAGGTGCATTTCACATTCACCTTGTAGGCAGGTGTGTGAAACTCAGTCCCGTCGCGGTGGCGGTAATAGGCCCCGTCCGCGCCAAGGGTTAGGATCACGCAACCCGCCCCCCGGTCGATCAGAAATTGCGCCAGATCGCTGTTTTCGTGCAGACCGGACAGCGCGCGGGCCTCTTCTTCAGAAGGCAGGAAATAATCGGTTTGGGGCAAGAGACGCGCCACTTTGGGCAGGTCGTCGGGGGTTGAGGCGAAGACATCCAGCGTGGTGATCACGCCGCGCCGCTTGGCCTCGGTCATGATTTCCTCGGTCCGGCCCTGATCCATGCGGTTCATCAGGCCGACACCGCCGACATGTAGGATGCGGGTATCCAAAAGATCGTCGATCTGGTTATCCTCGATGTAGAACCCATCCGTCGCACCGCGCTTGTGCAAGGCCGGTCGAGCACCGTCGGGCCGTGTGGTGACGATAGAGGACGAAGTGGTGAAGCCTTCGCAGCGCGCCATCATGGAAATGTCGATGCCGAACTTGGCCAGTTTCATCAGCACCCAGTCGCCCATGTCGTCATGGCCCACCCCGCCTACAGCCCGCGCGCGCAAACCGTGCTTGGCCGCCACGATCACCGCACTGCCCGCAGCACCGGAAACCGCCAGCGTGTAGTCCTCGACGAAATAGGTGTCCCCGCCCGGTGGTATCTGGGTGACCGGGCGGCAAAGGGCGTCAAAAGTGATGAAGCCCATCGAGGTATAATCAAACTTCGGGCTCATGCAGCCGCCCGGATGCGCTGGCCGTCCTCACCGAAGAAATACAGATGCGCAGGATCAAAGGTGATGCTTATGGGAACATCAATGTCTGACCGATACTCACGCGCGGCTTTGACCTCGATCTTCTTGGTCCCGGCCAGCACGGTCAGATATGTGGTGTCGCCGGTCGGCTCCACCCCGTACACCATGCCTTGCACGTTGTCGCCGCCAACATGGCAATCCTCCGGGCGCACACCCAACGTGACACGGCCCTGCACGTAATCGGGACAAGTGGCAGTCACGCCGGGCGCCACAAAGCGGCCGTTCTGCGCCACACCTTCAGTCAAGTTCATCGGAGGGCTGCCAATGAACCCCGCGACAAAGGTGTTCGCCGGGTCGGAATAGATCTGGTCCGGCGTGCCTACTTGCTGAATGGCCCCTTTGTTCATGATCACAATGCGGTCTGCCAGCGTCATGGCTTCGATCTGGTCATGGGTGACGTAAACGGTTGTGACCTTCAACTGCCGCTGCATGTGCTTGATCTGCACCCGCATCGACTGGCGCAGCTTAGCGTCAAGGTTCGACAGCGGTTCATCCATCAGGAACACTTGCGGCTGGCGCACCACGGCGCGGGCCAAGGCCGCACGCTGGCGCTGACCTCCCGACAGGGCCCCAGGCTTGCGGTCAAGAAAGCTGCCCAGTTCCACCATGTCGGCGGCCTGCCGGATGCGGGCATCCTGTTCCGAGGCCGGAATGCCGCGCATACGCAGCGGGAAGCGGATGTTTTCGTAGATCGACATGTTGGGGTAAAGGGCATAGCCCTGAAATACCATCGCCACGTCGCGGTCGCGCGCGTCGACCTCGGTCATTTCCTCGCCGCCGATGACAATTTTGCCCCCAGTCGGCAGTTCCAGCCCGGCGATCATCCGCATCGTGGTGGTCTTGCCGCAGCCCGAAGGCCCCAGCAGCACCAGAAATTCTTCATCCGCGATTTCCAGTGACATGTTTTGCACGCCAACGAAGGCCCCGTACTTCTTTTCAATATTCTGCAGGTGGATCGAGGCCATGGTTTATCCTTTCACTGCGCCCATTGTCAGACCGCGCGACAGGTGCTTTTGGATCAGGATCACAAGGATCAGGATCGGCGCGAAGGCGATGAACGAGACAAGGGCAATTGCGTTGTAGATGATGCCGTCAGAGCCGCCAGTGAAGTTCGCCAGCGCAACAGACATGGTATAGGCGTTAGAAGTTGAGGCGATGAGCAGCGTGAACAGGAACTCGTTGATCGCGAAGATGGCTGCGATCACGGCAGCGGTGATGATGCCGGGCAAACAGGCGGGCATGATGATTTCCCGCAGGATGGTCAGATCGCCTGCCCCATCGGTACGAGCGGCGTCTTCCAGTTCCTTGGGGATATCCAGCATGTAGCTGCGGATAATCCAGGTTACCAAGGACAGGTTGACTGCCGCATAAATCAGCATCAGAGCCCAAACTGAATCTAGCAAGCCAAGGGTTTTGAACAGAAAGAAGATCGGCACGGCGACAATGGCCGGGGCCATCATCCGGGTGGACAGGATGTAGAACCCGATATCCTCGCGCCCCTTGAACTCGTACCGCGCCAGCGCATAAGCAGCCGGAATAGCAAGCATAAGGTCGATCACCACCGAACCTGCCACCGCGATGACAGAGTTGCGCAGGTATTGCGCGATGGGCCAATCGCTCATCAACAGGTGCCAGGCATCCAGACTAAAGGTAGGCCAATAGATCGGATGTGGGGTGATGACTTCGGTCCGGGGACGAAAGCCGATGGACAGAAACCACAGGATCGGCAGCAAACAGACCAAGGCCCATCCGCCCAAAACCAGATAGCGAAGCAGCATGCTTTCGCCGCGGAATTTTCTTGGCTTTGCCATCTATTTCTTCCCCGAATGGAAAGCGCGTTTGACGACCGTTTGGGCGATGATCACCGTCAGCACCAGCATCAGCACAGACGCCGCCGAAGCGTAGCCAAAGTTGAACATGCGAAAACCCTGCCGGTAGATGAAGTAGCTCATGGTTTCCGTGGCGCCGCCGGGCGTGCCTTGGGTCATGACGAAGACGTTGGTGAACATGGTGGTGATGTCGATACCGCGCAGGGTGATGGCCACCACGATCACCGGGCGCATCATCGGCAGCGAGATGTTCCAAAAGATGCTGGGCCAGCTTGCGCCGTCCAGACGAGCGGCCTCTTCAATCTCTTGGTCTTGCCCCTGCAGGGCGGCCACGAAGATGATGAAAAGGAACGGCGTCCATTGCCAGACGTCAGCAACGATCAGCGTCAGACGTGCCAGCGGAATGCTGCCCAGCCAATCTACATTACCTTCGATCAGACCCAGACGCCCCAACAGATCGGAAATCACGCGTCCGTCGTTGAAAGCCAGCTTCCAGATAAAGGCCACAGCCGAAGGCATGAACAACATCGGCATCAGATACACGATCCGCCAGCCGCGAATGAACGGGTCACGATACGCGAAATACGCGATGGCTAGGGCGATGACGGTTTGCAGGGTTAGAGAAATGGCCCCGATCAGCGCGGTATTGCCGAGCGCCGCCCAGAACTCGCGGTCCTGCAGAATGGCGGAATAGTTGCCGAAGCCGTTCCATTCCCATGTCAGGAACTTGACGACGAACAAGCTTTGATAAATGGCAAATAGGCCCGGATACAGCGTGATGACCAGAAGATAGGCCAGCGCTGGGGCCAGCAGTAGATAAGGGAACGCGCGGCGCAACGCCGGGCTACGGCGGCGCGGCGCAGGCTTGGGGGTGGCTTGCGCCACCCCTTTCGCCGGAACTGAGGGAGCGTCAGTTCGCATCAGATCAGAACGGCAGGGCTTTGCCGACACCCACATAGAGGCCTGGCGCTGCATCGGCATAGGCCACCGGGCCGCCGCCATCCTTGAAGCCGTTCTTGGCCATGATCGCGGCCCAGGCGGCTTGCCCGTTGTCCAGCGCCTCTTTGGCGGTGATCTGACCGGTCATTGCGCGGTTGATCTCGTTGCCCAGGGCCTGTTCCATTTCGAACATGCCGGGAAGGCGCGGAGAGCACCAGGCATGGTCAAGGCTGTCAGCCCAGACCTTCATCGGCTGCGATACCTTGCGCAGGTTCTCGTTGGCCAGAACCGAACGATAGCCGGGTGCCACGCCGTTTGCGTTGGCTTCGTTCATCGCCATGATCGACGATGTGGTCAGGAAAGCCAGCATCAGGAACGCCCCTTCGGGGTTCTGGCTGGTTGCCGTGACGACCGACGTCGAACCCGCGATGTTTGGCGGTGCAAAGACCCCACCCGCAATCCGGGGTTCGTAGATGGTGACGAAATCGTCAACGATCTGGCTTTGGTCCGGACGCATGGCCTGCGTGCCACTGTCCTGCCACGAGATGTTGGCAGCAACCTGACCGCCCAGCCACGCCGCGCGGTTTTCGGCCCAGCCTGCACCCGATACGCCTTCGATGGCGTTCTTCGACAGGGCCAGCAGCGTTTCCAGCCCCTTGATCCCGGCGTCGGTGTTCAGCGTCGGGTTCCAGCTTGCGTCGAACAGCTGCATCCCGGCCTGCGCCGCAATATGTTCCCACGAATAGGTGGACCAGAAGCCACGCGCGCCCAACAGGCCAATGCCCGCCACGCCACCGCCCAGCTTGTTGGCTTCGGCTGTGATGCGGATCAGTTCGTCATAGGTCGGCACCGAATTGGCCAGATCAATCGATCCGCCAAGAATCTTTTCCATCGACGACTTGCGCAGGTGGACCATCTGGATGTCGCAATCGAACGGAATGCCGACCAGCTTGCCACCGAAGTAGCCATAGTTCAGCCGGTAGGTGTCATAGAAATCATCCAACGGCAGCGCCCATTTGGCCGCATAATCGTCAAGCGGGGCCAAGAAGCCCGGCGCCGCAAAGTCACCCAACCAGGCTGAGAAGAACTGCAGCGCGTCAAACGAGGCATTGCCCGAGATGAATTCGGAAATTGCCTTGTCATAGATGCTGTCATCCGGGATCGGAACCAGTTCCACCTTGATGCCCGACAGCGCTTCAAACGGTGCAAGACCGGATGCGGCTGATTCCTGATCCGCAGCGCCAATGGCGAAACGAACGGTGGTTCCACCCAGTTCAGTGCGGACCTTTTCCCAATCGACAGTGCGGATCCAGTCCTTGGCCGGATCCCACATCGGCGTGTTGTCCAGATTGTAAAGCTTGCGGTAATCCTCACGGACGTATTTCTCGACCGAAATGCTGTCGAGCGTGGCCTGTATATCCGGCAGGTGCGACCCCGCAAGTGCCGGTGTTTTCAGCCCGATTACGCCAGTGGCAGCGCCAAAGGCGGCCCCCGTGCGCAAGAACGAACGGCGGGACATGCCCCCCAAACGATTGGTCATTATTTTCATCCTCCCTTTGGCGATACTTGATCGGTTACCCGCCTGCGGCGCAAGCCATACGTCAGCGCGTTCTCCTCAGACGCAAAGACTGCCCAAACTGCGGTGCGTGAACTTTAGTTTCACTTGAATATAATGTGTGCAGACATTTCACCTGTCAATGGGAAAGATTTACCCCCATATGCTGCGTCGCAGCGTGAACTCTTGATTGACAATAGAACATAAGTTCACTTAGCGTCTGGCAAACGCTACAATGGAGGAACCCTATGCCCACGAATGTCGCCCTTACCGGATTGGCCAAAGATCTGGCCATACGCGCCGACAGCGGCAAGCCGATTCGCATCGGTTTGGTGGGTGCAGGAGAAATGGGAACCGATATTGTCAGCCGTGTCGCCCACATGCGCGGTATCGAAATCGGTGCCATCAGCGAGTTGAAGGCCGGGGCGGCTGCCAAGTCTGTCAAGATCGCTTATGGCAACGCCGACCGGGTACAAGAGGTGTCCACCGCCGATGCCGCAAACGCGGCGATGGAGCAGGGCAAGGTTGCCGTGACCAACAACGTCAATGCCCTGCTTGAGGCGGGGCTGATCGACGTGGTGGTTGATGCAACGGGCATTCCGGCAGTCGGGGCCGAGATCGGCTTGCAGGCGATGGAGCGTGGCAAGCATCTGGTGATGATGAACGTGGAGGCCGATGTGACGATCGGTGCCTATCTGCGGTCCGAAGCGGAACGGCTGGGCGTGATCTATTCATTGGGCGCGGGGGATGAACCGTCGTCCTGCATGGAGCTGATCGAATTTGTCAGTGCCATGGGCCATCGCATCATTTCTGCGGGCAAGGGCAAGAATAACCCGTTGAATATCGACGCCACCCCGGACGTCTATAACGAAGAGGCGATCCGCCGCCACATGAACCCCCGGATGCTGGTGGAGTTCGTTGACGGCTCGAAAACCATGGTGGAAATGGCGGCCATCGCCAATGCCACGGGCCTGATCCCCGACAAACCCGGCATGCACGGCCCTGCTGCGGGTCGCGACGAGCTGAATAAGGTGTTGATCCCCGAATCGGCGGGCGGGCTTTTATCATCGTCCGAAGGTCGGGTGGATTACACCATCGGCAAGGGCGTGGCCCCCGGCGTGTTCGTGGTGGCCGAGATGGACCATCCCCGCATCCGGGAACGGATGGAAGATCTCAAGATGGGCAAAGGTCCCTACTTTACCTTTTTCCGCCCCTATCACCTGACCAGCCTCGAGGTGCCGCTGACCTGCGCCCGCGTCGTGCTTTATGGCAAGGCCGATATGGTGCCGATGGCCCGTCCGGTGGCCGAGGTTTGCGCGGTGGCAAAGAAGGATCTGGCCGTTGGCGATATGCTGGACCAGATCGGCGAGTACTGCTACCGCGCCTGGATTATGGAAGCGACCGAGGCGCGCACAGCCGGTGCCATCCCGTGCGGGTTGTTGGCGGGGGCGAAAGTTACTACGCCCATTCGCAAGGGCGAATTGATCACCTACGCCAATGCCACCGTTCCCGCAGACAGCAAGATTGCCGTCTTGCGCGCGCGGCAAGACAAGATGTTGGGCCTGTAAGCCATGACGCAGCCCGACAACCGCCCCTTTGCCATCCGAACCTACGCGCCAGACCAGCTGCGCGAGGCGCTCAAGCGCATGTATCTGATCCGCCGGTTCGAAGAAGGTGCCGAAGACTGCTACACGCGCGGATTGATCCACGGCACCATGCACCTGTCCATCGGGCAAGAGGCCAGCGCCATGGCCACCTGCATGGAGTTGACGGATGATGACAAGATCACCTCAACCCACCGAGGTCATGGGCACTGCATTGCCAAAGGCGCAGATGTCGGTCGGATGTTTGCGGAATTCTTTGGCAAAGAGACCGGATATTGCCACGGTCGCGGTGGGTCGATGCATATCGCTGATGTAAAAACTGGAAACCTTGGGGCGAACGGCATTGTCGGTGGCGGCTTACCAATCGCAGTTGGCGCCGCTTTGTCGGCCAAGCGGCTGGGCAAGTCGGATGTCACCATCTGCTTTTTCGGCGACGGGGCCAACAACGAAGGCGCGTTCCACGAGGCGCTGAACATGGCCGCCGTATGGAAGCTGCCCGTTGTTTTTGTCTGCGAAAATAACGGTTATGGCATGTCCACCTCTATCGCCCGCTCAACTTCGGTCAAATATATTGCCGAACGAGCGGCGTCCTACTCGATGCCGGGCGTGACGGTTGACGGCAACGATTTTTCCGCCGTGGCCGAAGCCGTGCACAACGCCGTGGCGCGGGCGCGGGCCGGGGATGGGCCGACTTTGGTGGAAAACCTGACCTATCGCTGGCGTGGCCATTCCAAATCGGACCGCAATCGCTATCGCACCAAGGAAGAGATCGAAGAGTGGATGACGCGCGACCCGATCGCGCGGTTCCGTTCCGAACTGCTTGCCCATGGTCTGCTGGATGATGCCGGAGCCGATGCCATCGAGGCCGCCGCCATTGCGGACATGGAAGCCGGGATAGAGTTTGCCAAGGCCAGCCCTTCGCCGAAGCTTTCCGAAGTGACGCGCTATGTCTACGCGGAGAATTGAGATGAACGCCATGACACAAGAGCCGGGAAGCCAAACCCAAAACCTGCGCATCCTGTCCTATGCCGAGGCCATCCGCGAGGCCATGGCCATCGCCATGGAGGGCGATCCGACCGTCATTCTGATGGGCGAAGACATCGGTGTTTACGGTGGGGCCTTTCAGGTGACGCTGGATCTGGTTGACCGTTTCGGCACCGACCGCGTGATGGACACGCCGATCAGCGAACTAGGCGGCGCGGGTGTGGCCGTTGGCGCGGCGCTGACCGGGCTCAAGCCGATTTTCGAATTCCAGTTTTCCGATTTCGCCATGCTTGCGATGGAACAGATCGTCAACCAGGCCGCCAAATTGCGCTACATGCTTGGGGGCGAAGCATCCGTGCCGGTTGTCTTCCGCCTCCCATCGGGGTCGGGAACCGGGGCTGCGGCGCAGCACAGCCAGTCGATCGAAGCATGGTTCGGCCATGTGCCGGGGTTGAAGGTGTTGCAACCATCAACCCCCGAAGATGCCAAGGGGATGCTGTTGGCCGCATTGGCTGACCCGGACCCGGTGATGATTTTCGAGCACAAGCTGCTGTACAAGATGAAGGGACATGTCCCCGAAGGTAGCTATCTGACCCCCATCGGCAAGGCACTGGTGCGGCGCGTTGGCACCGATGTGACCATCGTGGCCGGATCAATCATGCTGCACCGCGCGCTTGAGGCGGCGGAAAAGCTGGCCGCTGAGGGGATCAATGTCGAGGTGATCGACCTGCGCTCGATCCGGCCGATTGACCACGAGACGATTCTAGCTTCGGTGCGCAAAACCGGGCGGCTGATGGTGGTCTATGAAGGCGTCAAAGCCTTTGGCGTCGGTGCCGAGATCAGCGCAATGGTCGCCGAAAGCGATGCGTTCGACTTTCTGGATGCCCCGATCTTGCGTCTTGGCGCAGCAGATGCGCCTGTGCCTTACAACCCCGATCTGGAACGCGCCTCGGTGCCGCAGGTTGACACCATCGAGGCCGCCGCGCGCCGCCTGACCCGCCGCGAGGTCTAAGCCATGCCCGTCGAAGTGATCTTGCCCAAGGTTGACATGGATATGACCCATGGTACCCTGGCCGTCTGGCATGTTGCCCCTGGCGACAAAGTGACCAAGGGTGCCGCCCTATTTGACATTGAGACCGACAAGGCCGCGATGGAAGTGGAATCGCCTGCTTCTGGCAGGTTGCATGCCGTGACAGCAAAGCCGGGCGACAAGATTGCCGTTGGCACCGTCGTGGCGTTGATTTTTGCTGAGGGCGAAGAGGTGGTCGAGATGGCCCCAGCCCCGTTGGTCGAACCTGCCCCCGCCACTGGCCTGCAACCCATCGAAGTCATCCTGCCCAAGGTCGATATGGACATGTCGCATGGCACCTTGGCCGTCTGGCACGCCGCCGAAGGCGACAGCGTGACCAAAGGCGCTGCCCTGTTCGACATTGAAACCGACAAAGCCGCGATGGAAGTGGAGGCCCCGGCAACCGGGACACTGCATCACCTGTTGGCCGCCCCCGGCGACAAAGTGCCTGTGGGCGATGTCGTGGCCTATATCTACCCTGCCGGCATGGCTGTTGGCCCCCGCCCGGCGCGGGCCGCCGTCGCAGCACCGAAACCCGCAACGGCGCGGCCCAAAGACCCTGCGCCCGTATCGGTGGCAGCGCCCGTTGCTTCCCCGGCGGCTACCGACAGCGCCCTGCGCGCAACCCCCGCCGCTCGCGCGGCCGCGCGTCAGGCAGGTTTGACCTTGGCCGAGGTGCCCGGAACCGGACCCCAAGGCCGCATCCAGCGCGATGATGTCGCGGCCTATCTGCAGGGTCATTCCGCGCAGACCCCTGCACTGTCCGGCCCCGCAGTCTGGTCGCCGCAACCCGGCCCGTTGCATGTCAGTCACCGCAAGGGTCAGGGCGTCCCGCTGGTCCTGTTGCACGGCTTTACCGCTGACAGCCAAAGCTGGGCCCCGTTGGAAAAGGCGCTTGGCCCTGACCAGGCCCTGATCCGCATCGACCTGCCGGGGCATGGTCGTTCACCTCGTCGCCAACTGCGCAGCTTTGCCGATCTGGCCCGCATGATGGTTGAGGCCTTTGACGACGCGACACGGGCGCATGACCATGTGCATCTGCTTGGCCACTCGCTCGGGGGTGCGTTGGCGATTGCGATTGCCGATATTCGCCCTCGCAATATCGCCAGCCTGTCGCTGATCGCCCCCGCTGGCCTTGGCCCGGAAATCGACGCTGCCGCACTAACTGGCATCACCCGCGCGACCCGCGCCGAAAGCCTGGCCCCTTGGTTGCGGCGCCTGACCGCCACGCCGGAAGGCATCAGCGACGACTACGCCCGCGCCGCAATGAAGCTGCGCGCCGATCCTGCCTTGCGGGCGGTGCAGGCCGACATGGCCGAGGTGCTGTTCCCCGATGGCGTGCAACCTTTCGACCTGCGCCCGGCGATTGGGCGTATCGAATGCCCCACCGCCCTGATCTGGGGACGTCATGACCATATCCTGCCCCATCGGCATTCGCTTGCCCCGGCCGGGGATTTTGCTATTCATCTGCTGACCGCTGCGGGTCACGTTCCGCAGATCGAATGTCCTGATCGTGTCGCCCGCATTGTGGCGCGTCACCTGGTGGGGGCCATGACGGGCACATGATGGGTTTGAGATCAGGGATGGCGCATGCAGCCAGCAAAACAGGCCACGGTTGCACAAAGTGAAACGGACCGCCTGCGCGCGCGCGCGGTCTGGCTTTACCATGTCGAAGGCAGCACGCAGAACGACATTGCAACTCAGTTGGGGATCAGCCGTGTAATGGTGGTGCGCCTGCTGGCAGATGCGCGCCGCCGCAACGAGGTGCGGGTCACGGTTTCGGCCCCGCTTGCCGAACTGATCGAACTGGAACGGCAGCTTGAAACCCGCTTCAACATTGCCCGTGTCATCATCGCGCCCTTCGCCGACCCCGAGGAAGATCCGGTCAAAGTCATCGCCGCGGCTGCGGGGAACTTCATATCCGGCCTTATGAAATCTGGCATGACCGTCGGTGTGGGCTGGGGTCGCACTCTTTACAACACGCTTCCGTTCATCACGGGCGAAACTCTGGAAGACTTTCGCGTGGTGTCCCTGCTGGGCGGCATCGCGGCGGCACGTCGGTTCAACCCCGCCGAATTTGCCTGGCAGTTCGCGGAACTCTTTCAGGGCGAGGGCTTCCTAATACCCGCTCCTGCGGTCGTCGATAGTGCCGAAACCAAACACGCCCTGCTGGAGCGATGCGGTCTGTCGGCGATATTCGAGATGGCCACAAAACTTGACGTGGCCCTTTTGTCAGTGGGCGGTATCACCAATCTGACAACAAGTTACCGCACCGGGTACATCACCGAAGCGGATCGACGCTCGCTGATTGACGCAGGGGCAGTGGGGGACGTGCTCTACAATTTCATCGACGAAAACGGTGATCTTGTGGCGCATGACGTGAACAACAGGGTCATTTCGGTCAACCTGTCCTTGTTGCGTCGTAC
>JAYSWK010000166.1:0-2048 GCA_043718085.1 Rhodobacterales bacterium | reverse complement strand
CCCTTCGGGCACCAGATCGACCGCCCGCCACACACCTTCGCGGGCCACTTCGCCCGCCGGCACGAACTCGACCCCCCAGCGCAGGGCATCGGCGACATCCTGGGACCGAGCCGAGCCGATGCCGCGCTGGCCGACCTGGATGATCTGGGCGACATGCGGCATCTCGGAGGCGCGACGCATGGTCGAGGACAGGCCAAGCCTTTCGCCCTGAACCTCGTCACGCCAGTCGATATGGGCGTCGATCTGCAGGACGGTAAAGTGCCGTCCGCGCGCGCCGTAAGCTTCCAGCATCGGGATGGGCAGGCTGTCGTCGCCGCCGATCAGCAGGGGCACCGCATTGCGGTCCAGGATCTGGCTGATGGCGCCAAAGATCCGCGCCCGGTTGCCCGCCGCATCCGTCGGGTCCTGCGGCAGATCACCGCCATCGACCGCCGTGACCCCATCGGGCAGCACGGGCCCGCCCAGGTCAAAGTTCACATGGCCCAGCGCCGCACCATAGGCGGCGCTGGCGGCGCGCACGGCCATGGGGCCCTCGGCGCAGTAAAAGCCCACGGATGGATAGGGCGTGCAGCCTGCGGCCCCGATCAGCACGATGTCGGCGGTCAATCGGCCAAGGTCGCGGCACAGGGGCAGGCCAAGAAAGCTGCTCGCCCCCTCTGCGCCAAACATCGCCTCCAGCGTCGCCATAGCTGCCCCCCCGTGTCCGTCCCGCAGCCTTGCCCGAACCGGCCCGTCAGACAACCCAATTCCGCCCGCGCCCTTTCACCGTGGCAGAAATACTCCGGTCTAAGGCGGGATGAGTTTGCATGGAATCGAAAAACGCTGCCTCTCGCATTCGCTCGAACGCGCATTTCGATGAGCTTGTTTCCATGAAACCTCATCCCGCTCTAAGACGGGGGCCCAAGGCAGGGGTCCAAGGCGGGATATGTTTGAAGGGGACCCAGGAACGCGGCCCCTTGCCGCCGCTCGAACGCGCTTTCAGGTCCCGCGTGTTTTCGGTGACAACGCATCCCGCCCCCGGCGCGGGGCAGGCCCGCCGCCTTGCCCAAACGAAAAAGGCACCCCGCAGGGTGCCCATTCGTGCGAAAGATCAGCAGACCCCCGGATCAGGAGGCCGAGGTGATGAACTTTACCGCATCGCCAAAAGTCTGGATGGTTTCGGCCGCATCATCGGGGATCTCGATGCCGAATTCTTCTTCGAAGGCCATGACCAGCTCGACCGTGTCAAGGCTGTCGGCACCCAGATCATCAATGAACGAGGCGTTCTCGGTCACCTTGTCACCTTCGACGCCCAGATGCTCGACGACGATCTTCTTCACGCGGTCAGCGATGTCGCTCATGTCTCATTCCCTATCATTGTGGGGCTGCCCCCAATCGATTTCCTGCGCGCCTATAGCAAGAGCCTTTGCCCAAGGCAAACCCTTTCCCGCAGCGTCGGATCAAATCATAGACATGCCGCCGTTGACATGCAATGTGGCTCCGGTCACGTAACCCGCCTCGGGGCTGGCCAGATAGAGCACGGCTGCGGCGATCTCGGCCGGCTCGCCCATCCGCCCGGCGGGCACGGCGGTCAGGATGCGGGCCTTCTGGTCGTCGGACAGCTTGTCGGTCATGGCGGTGGTGATGAAACCGGGGGCGACGCAGTTGACGGTGATGTTGCGGCTGGCCACTTCAGCGGCGAGGCTTTTGGACATGCCCACCATGCCCGCCTTGGACGCCGCATAATTGCCCTGCCCCGGATTGCCCGTGGCCCCCACGACCGACGAGATGTTGACGATCCGCCCCCAGCGCGCCTTCATCATGCCGCGCAGGACACCCCGGCACAGCCGGAAGGTCGAGGTCAGATTGACGTCGATCACCGATTGCCATTCGTCGTCGGACATCCGCATGAACAGATTGTCGCGGGTGATCCCGGCGTTGTTGACCAGGATGTCGACCGCCCCCATCCGCGCGATAGCCGCCTTGGGCAAGGCCTCGACCGAGGCGGCATCGGCCAGGTTGCAGGTCAGGACATGGGCGCGGCTGCCCAATTCAGCCGCCAGGGCCTC
>JAYSWK010000165.1:0-5163 GCA_043718085.1 Rhodobacterales bacterium | reverse complement strand
GGCATTTCCACAGGCGCCGCGCGGCGTCATCTGCCGACAGGCGCGGCGAAACCCTGGTCTGACCCGGTGCCGGACCGAAATCTGCCCAGCCTCAGGCCGGTGTGAAGGTCATGGCCACCCCGTTCATGCAATAGCGCAGACCCGTCGGCTGGGGGCCGTCCTTGAATACATGGCCAAGATGTCCGCCGCAACGGCGGCAGTGAACCTCGGTTCGCACCCCCAGAAGGCCGATGTCGGACTGGGTGGCCACCGCACCGTCCATGGGTTGCCAGAACGAGGGCCAGCCGGTGCCGCTTTCGAACTTGGTGTCAGACGAGAACAGCGGCAGCGCGCAGCCCGCGCAGGCATAGGTTCCTTTGCGGTGTTCACCCGCCAGAGGCGAGGTGTTCGACCGTTCGGTATCGGCCTGCCGCAGGACGTCGAACTGGGCTTTGGTCAAAAGGGCGCGCCATTCTTCGTCGGTATGGGTCACCTCGAAGCTTTCGCCCATGGCGGGACGGGCCAGAAGGGCGGCGGGCAGCAGGGCAAGAAGGGTGCGGCGGTGCATGATGTGGGCTCCGGGTTGGGTGTGACCAGTCTAGGGCACGCGGGCCCCGCGCGGTCGCATTATTTCCGCCTTTCACGCAGATGGGAATACAAGTGAAGGGCCCGCCTCCCCTTGCGGCGGCGTGCGGATTGTTCCAAAGAGGGCGAGCAATCTCGATCAATGGACCCTGTCATGCTGGATACAGTCGCCAAGCCCACGGAAGAAATCTCGGTCCGCGAGGTGTTCGGGATTGACACCGAAATGAAGATCAAGGGCTTTGTCGAGGCGACCGACCGGGTGCCTGCGATCGACCCGACCTACAAGTTCGATCCGGACACGACGTTGGCCATTCTGGCGGGTTATGCCTACAACCGCAGGGTGATGATCCAGGGCTATCACGGCACGGGCAAATCGACCCATATCGAACAGGTCGGCGCCCGGCTGAACTGGCCGACGGTGCGGGTGAACCTGGACAGCCATATCAGCCGGATCGACCTGATCGGCAAGGATGCGATCAAGCTGCGCGACGGCAAGCAGGTGACCGAGTTTCACGAGGGCATCCTGCCCTGGGCCTTGCGCAACCCCGTCGCCATCGTCTTTGACGAATATGACGCGGGCCGCCCGGACGTCATGTTCGTGATCCAGCGCGTACTGGAACATGACGGCAAGCTGACCTTGCTGGATCAGAACGAGATCATCACGCCGCATCCTTGTTTCCGGCTGTTCGCCACGTCGAACACGGTCGGACTGGGCGACACGACGGGCCTTTACCACGGGGTGCAGCAGATCAACCAGGCCCAGATGGACCGCTGGTCGCTGGTCGCCACGCTGAATTACCTGTCCCACGATGCCGAAGCCGCCATCGTTCTGGCCAAGTCACCGCATTACAACACCGACAAGGGCCGCAAGGTGATCAGCCAGATGGTCACGGTGGCCGATCTGACGCGAACCGCGTTCATGAACGGCGATCTTTCGACCGTGATGTCGCCCCGGACCGTGCTGAACTGGGCCCAGAATGCCGAGATTTTCCGCAATGTAGGCTATGCGTTTCGCCTGTCTTTCCTGAACAAATGCGACGAGCTGGAACGCCAGACCGTGGCCGAATTCTATCAGCGTTGCTTTGGCGAGGAATTGCCCGAAAGCGCCGCCAGCCAGGCGATGAAGTAGACCCGGCGACCAAAGCCGGGAAGATGGGCAGCCGACACATTCGCCCAGCGAACGTGCCGGTCAATTGCCCATCCTACGCGGACTGCGTCAAGGAAGCGTTAACCAATTCGCGCCAAATTGGCGGCATGACCCAATACCGCCGATTCCTTTTGCCGGGTGCGACCTATTTCTTCACCGTAAGGTTGGAGGTTCGTGGGTCGTCCACCCTGACCGATCAGATCGACGCGCTGCGCTGGTCCTATGCCAAGGCGGTGCAGGAGTTTCCTGTGACCTGCCATGCCATGGTCGTGCTGCCCGACCATTTGCATGCCATCTGGACCGAGCCTGAGGGCGCTGTCTGGTACAGTGAACGCTGGCGGCGGATCAAGGCGCGCTTTACCCATGCCGTGGCAGAACCCGGCCCGCAACGCCCCAGCCTGGTGGCCAAGCGCGAACGTGGCCTGTGGCAGCGGCGGTTTTATGAGCATTGCATCCGCAACGACGACGAATTTCGCCGCGCGGTCGAGCATTGCCGCCTGAACCCCGCGCGCCATGGTCTGGTGACCCTGGCCGAGGATTGGCCCTATTCCAGTTTCGCCAAGGCGCGCCAGACCGCAGCGCGGGTCGTGGCAGCATGAGGGTCTTGCCCTTGTAGGATGGGCAATTGGCTGGCAAATTCGCGTGGCGAATTTATCGGCCTGCCCATCCAGGTCAGGCTGTGCGGTCAGCTGCGGGCCGATTTGGTGGCTTTCGCCCACCAGGCCATATCGTCCAGAAGCGCCTTGGCCGCCGGGCCGATGGCGCCTTCCAGATCGGCCAGGTTGCCCGACCCGCCGAAACCGGGATGGACCTTGAAGAAATCCGAGGCACCGATCAGCACGGAATTGCGCACCGGCACCATCTGCAACTCGACCCCGATCGTGCGCAGGTGCTGCACCGCCGAGGTGCCCCCCATCGAACCATAAGCCACACAGCCCATGGGCTTGCGGCCCCATTCAACATAGGCCTGGTCCAGCGCGTTCTTCAGCACCGCGGTGATCGAGCGGTTGTATTCGGCCACGACGAAGATGTAGCCGTCGAACGCGGCCAGTTTCTTTTGCCATTTCAGCGCACCGGCATCCTGGGTCGGCGCCCAGGCGTTGGAGGCCGCCTCGTCAAAGAACGGCATGGGATAGTCGCGCAGGTCCAGCACCTCGACCTCCAGCGCGCCATGGGCGGCGGCCTTGTCGACGATCCATTTCGTCGGGATGTCGGCAAAGCGGACCTTGCGGGTCGAAGACACGATGACGGCGATTTTGGGCTTTGACATGATGATGATCCTTTTAGGGCAGGTTGAACATGGCAGGGACATGAACCGGCGCTCCCGGCCGCACAATTCCGCAAGAATGCCGCCCATCTGTGCGAAATTGCTGCGCCACCCGGATCGCATGTTTTTGCCGCCCGGCCCTTGCCGTGGATCAGCGCCAGTGGTTTATCTGAGGGCATGAACAAGCCCAACGACAACCCCGCCGATCCGTTCAAGAAGGCCCTGGCCGAGGCCACCCGCACCATGGCGGATGACCCGGAGATGACCGTCACCTATTCGGTCGACCCGTCGGGGATGAACAAGGAAGGCGTGCGCCTGCCTCAGGTCTCGCGCCGCATGACACGGGACGAGGTGCTACTGGCGCGGGGCACGGCCGATGCCTTTGCGCTGAAGCGGCGTTATCACAATGACAAGGTCGCAGCGAAATACGCCCCGACCGGCGCTTTGGCCCGCGAAATCTATGACGCGATGGAAACCGCGCGCTGCGAGGCGGTGGGCACGCGGGCCATGCCTGGCACCGCCACCAATATCGACGCCAAGATCACCCATGAGGCCGAACGCAAGGGCTATGGCCAGATCACCGATTCCGCCGAGGCGCCCTTGCCGGTGGCGGCGGGCTATCTGGTGCGGCATCTGGCAACCGGCCGCCCCCTGCCCAAGGCCGCAGCCAATGTGATGGACCTGTGGCGCGGCTTCATCGAAGAGCAGGCCGCAGGCACGCTGGGCAATCTGGATCATGTGTTGCAGGACCAGTCGGCCTTTGCGCGCCTTGCCCGGCAAGTCATCGCCGACCTGGGCTATGGCGACCAGTTGGGCGATGACCCGGACCGCAATGACGACCAGGACCCCGGCAGCGACGATCAGGAAGACGACAATCCCGATGACCAGGGCGGCGAGGACAGCGAAAGCGAAGAGAGCGAGGCCAGCCCCGAGCAATCCCAGGAGGACCAGCAAGACGAAAGTCAGGCCCAGGTCACGATGGAAGACAGCGCCGATATGGAGCAGGGCGACGAGGCCGAACTGCCCGAGGGCGAAGCCCCGCTCGAGCCGCCGCCCCCCGCCCCCTATTCGGACGCTGACCCCAACTACACCGTCTATACCACGGATTTCGATGAAGAAATCAAGGCCGAGGATCTGGCGGAACCCGCTGAGCTGGAACGTCTGCGCGCCTATCTGGACCAGCAGCTTGAACCCTTGAAAGGCGCCGTCAGCCGCCTGGCCAACAAGTTGCAGCGCCGCTTGCAGGCCCAGCAGAACCGGTCGTGGCTTTTTGATCTTGAGGAGGGCACGCTGGATGCGGGCCGTCTGGCGCGGGTCGTGGCCAATCCGACGACACCCTTGAGCTTCAAGCAGGAAAAAGACACCGAGTTCCGCGACACCTGCGTGACCCTGCTTTTGGACAATTCCGGCTCGATGCGGGGTCGCCCGATCTCGATTGCGGCTATCTGCGCCGATGTTCTGGCCCGCACATTGGAGCGGTGCAGCGTCAAGGTCGAGATCCTGGGCTTTACCACCCGGGCCTGGAAAGGCGGGCAATCGCGTGAGCGTTGGTTGGCCCAGGGTCGCCCCGCAGCTCCGGGGCGGCTGAATGATCTGCGTCACATCATCTACAAATCCGCCGACACGCCCTGGCGCCGCGTCCGGCCCAATCTGGGGCTGATGATGAAAGAGGGGCTGCTCAAGGAAAACATCGACGGCGAGGCGCTGGAATGGGCGCACCGGCGGCTGAACGCGCGGCACGAGGCGCGCAAGATCCTGATGGTCATTTCTGATGGTGCGCCGGTCGACGATTCGACCCTGTCGGTCAACCCGGCGAATTTCCTGGAAAAGCACCTGCGCGACGTGATCACCATGGTCGAACGCAAACGCGCGGTCGAACTGATCGCCATCGGCATCGGCCATGACGTGACCCGCTATTATCAGCGCGCCGTGACCATCACCGATGTGGAACAGCTGGCCGGTGCCATGACCGAGCAACTGGCCGGCCTTTTCGAGCAAGACCCCAAGAAACGGGCCCGTGCCTTGAACGGCCGTCGGGCGGCGTGATAGCTGCAAGACGATCCAGTCCTTGCCGGAAGATGAGTATTTGAGCCGAAGTGAAGCGGGAGATCAGACTTGTTCCAGACATTTGACACAACCGCCTCGCCCGCACGTGGCGCCGGGCGTCTGGCGGCACTGCGCGCGC
>JAYSWK010000164.1:0-5167 GCA_043718085.1 Rhodobacterales bacterium | reverse complement strand
GACCCGGCGCATGATCCTGGGCTTGCCGCCCCGGGTCAGCACCGCCTCGCACAGCCGATCCGAGTCATAACCCCGGTCGGCATAGACCTCACCGGGCCGGGAGCCCAGAAGCGGTTCCATCCCCAAGACGTCGGGCACATTGGCGGGCGTCACATGGACCGTCTTCACCAAGGCGCTGCCCTGATCCGTGGCCACATGGGTCTTGTAGCCCTTGACCGGACCCTTCCGGCCATAGACATTCCACCCTGCCTCGCCATCGTCAGGGCCCGGCGCCGCCGCGATCACAGTGGCATCCACCAGCATGCCCTGCCGCACCATCAGATCTGATCGCGGCGCCAAGTCCTGCCGAAGATGGGCAGCCGATAAATTCGCCCGGCGAATTTGCCGGCCAATTGCCCATCCTACAAGGGGGCCCGAAAGGTGGCTTGTAGGATGGGCAGTTCGCCTGTGAATTCGCTG
This sequence comes from Rhodobacterales bacterium, assembly GCA_043718085.1. Lineage (GTDB taxonomy): Bacteria > Pseudomonadota > Alphaproteobacteria > Rhodobacterales > Rhodobacteraceae > Stagnihabitans. The sequence continues at coordinate 4,708 of JAYSWK010000164.1, read as the reverse complement.
GGCGACTTCACAGGCTTGCCCATCTTCCCGCCGCCTAGACCGACCGCGGCACCAAAAGGATCACCAGCGCACCCGCCAGCGCCATAGCCGCGCCCGCAAGGTCCACGGCCTGGGGCCGTGCCCCCTCGACCAGCCACATCCAGACCAGCGAGGCCGCGATATAGACCCCGCCATAGGCCGCAAAGCTGCGCCCGGCATAGGCCGGCGGCGTCATGGCCAGCGCCAAAGCAAAAAGCGCCAGCGCCGCCGCCCCCGGTGCCAGCCACCAGACCGAGGCCCCGCGCCACCACGCCCAGGCCGCAAAGCAACCGCCAATCTCCAGCGCCGCCGCCACGATGTAAAAGACCAAACTCATGCCGCCCCCCTGCCCGACCCTGCGCGCCGCATTGTGCACCGGAACGCTTTGCTCACAAGGCAAATTGCCGTTCGCGTCCGATCCATGACCTCCGATCGTGGTGAACAACGGGTAAAGGGAAAAACGCAAGCCTCTAAAAAGGCGCGATTTTCCCCTGTGTCCACATGTGGACACAGGGGAAATTCCGCCCCTTCCCCGGCGAAATCCGCTTTTCTTTCCCTTTTTCTTGCCTATAGTCCGCGCCATGACCAAGGACCCGATCATCGCCGGCATCGTCCGGGGCAATCGCCCCTCGGCTCCGCTTGGCCTGGGTCTGCTTCTTCTTAGCCGCTTCTGAGCGTGCCTTCGGGGTGCGACCGCTCGGAAGTGATCAGCACCCGGACCAGCTAAGAAACCATCCCAAGGAATCCCTCTGATGACTGACAAGTCCGCCCAAAACCCCGGCGCCCAGGCGCCGAAATCGCAACCCCATGTGCTTATTTTCGACACGACCCTGCGCGACGGCGAACAAAGCCCCGGCGCCACCATGACCCATTCCGAAAAGCTCGAGATCGCGACCCTGCTGGACGAGATGGGCGTCGATATCATCGAAGCGGGCTTTCCGATCGCATCCGAGGGCGATTTTGCCGCCGTCAGCGAGATCGCCAAACTGGCGCAATCCTCGACGATCTGTGGTCTGGCGCGCGCGAATTACAAGGATATCGACCGCTGCTGGGAAGCGGTGAAACACGCCAAAAGCCCGCGCATCCATACCTTTATCGGCACCTCGCCCCTGCACCGCGCCATTCCGAACCTGGATATGGATCAGATGGCCGCGCGAATTCATGAAACCGTCACCCATGCCCGCAACCTGTGCGACAATGTGCAATGGTCGCCGATGGATGCGACGCGGACCGAACATGACTATCTGTGCCGCGTGGTCGAAATTGCCATCAAGGCCGGGGCCACCACCATCAACATCCCCGACACCGTGGGCTACACCGCGCCCCGCGAAAGCTCGCGCCTGATCCAGATGCTGCTCGAACGCGTGCCCGGCGCCGACACGATCATTTTCGCCACCCATTGCCACAATGACCTTGGCATGGCGACCGCCAATGCCCTGGCCGCCGTCGAGGCCGGGGCGCGGCAGATCGAATGCACGATCAATGGCTTGGGCGAGCGGGCCGGCAACACCGCGCTGGAAGAGGTCGTCATGGCCATGAAAGTGCGCAACGACATATTGCCCTACCAGACCCGGATCGACACGACCAAGATCATGAATATCTCGCGCAAGGTCTCGTCCGTGTCGGGCTTTGCCGTGCAGTTCAACAAGGCCATCGTCGGCAAGAACGCCTTTGCCCATGAATCCGGCATCCATCAGGACGGCATGCTGAAAAACGCCGAGACGTTCGAGATCATGCGCCCCCAGGACATCGGCCTTTCCGCCTCGTCGCTGCCGCTTGGCAAACATTCGGGCCGGGCCGCCTTGCGCGCCAAGCTCAAGGATCTTGGCTATGATCTGGCCGACAACCAACTGAACGACCTGTTCGTGCGCTTCAAAGCTTTGGCTGACCGCAAGAAAGAGGTGTTTGACGACGACCTGGTGGCCCTTGTGCAGGATCAGGGCACCCATGAGGCGCATGACACGTTGCAGGTCAAGCGTCTGCGGGTGATCTGCGGCACGGACGGCCCGCAAGAGGCCGAGCTAACCCTGACCATCGACGGGGTGGACCGCTCCATCGACGCCACCGGCGACGGCCCTGTCGATGCAGCCTTCAACGCGGTCAAGATGCTGTACCCGCACCGCGCCAGTTTGCAGCTTTACCAGGTCAATGCCGTGACCGAAGGCACCGATGCCCAGGCGACCGTTTCGGTGCGCATCGAAGAGGACGGGCGCATCGCCACCGGCTCCTCGGCCGACACCGATACGATCGTGGCCTCGGTCAAAGCCTATGTGAATGCGTTGAACCGGCTGATCCAAAGACGGCAGAAATCGGCGCCTGACAGTGATGTGAAATCGGTAAACTATAAGGATTCTGCCGTTTCCGGCGGCACGTGACCCGGTAAATGTTGTGAAATCACAATTGCTTGCGGCGCGGGCGGCGTTTCGCCCGCGCCGCGATCAGGCCTTTCGCTCAAGGCCTACAACCCGTATATGAAGGCGCTCGCCTCGGTTCATGACTGAGTCGCGGGCGTTTTTGTTGCAACGTAAGGTCACATCACAATGTCGATCCTCTCCAGCCTCTTTTCGTCAGACATGGCGATTGACCTCGGCACGGCCAATACCCTGGTCTATGTGCGCGGCAAGGGCATCGTGCTGAACGAGCCTTCGGTCGTGGCCTATCACGTCAAGGACGGCAAAAAGCAGGTTTTGGCCGTGGGCGAGGATGCCAAGCTGATGCTGGGCCGCACGCCTGGCAGCATCGAGGCGATCCGCCCGATGCGCGACGGCGTCATTGCCGATTTCGATACGGCGGAAGAGATGATCAAGCATTTCATCCGCAAGGTCCACAAGCGGTCGACATTTTCGAAACCCAAGATCATCGTCTGCGTCCCCTACGGCGCCACGCCTGTTGAAAAACGCGCAATTCGCCAGTCGGTCCTGTCGGCGGGCGCACGCCGCGCCGGGCTGATCTCGGAACCCATTGCGGCGGCCATCGGGGCCGGCATGCCCATCACTGACCCGACCGGCAACATGGTCGTCGACATCGGCGGCGGCACCACCGAGGTGGCCGTCCTCAGCTTGGGTGACATCGTCTATGCCCGTTCGGTCCGCGTCGGCGGCGACCGCATGGACGAGGCGATCATCAGCTATCTGCGCCGCCACCAGAATCTGCTGATCGGTGAATCGACCGCCGAGCGGATCAAGACCACGATCGGCACCGCCCGGATGCCCGATGACGGGCGCGGCACCAGCATTCAGATCCGTGGCCGCGATCTGTTGAACGGCGTGCCCAAGGAAACCGAGATCAACCAGGCCCAGGTGGCCGAGGCTTTGTCCGAACCGGTCCAACAAATCTGCGACGCCGTGATGCAGGCCCTGGAAACCACGCCGCCTGACCTTGCCGCCGATATCGTCGACCGTGGCGTGATGCTGACGGGTGGCGGGGCGCTTCTGGGCGATCTGGACCTGTCGTTGCGCGAGCAGACGGGCCTGTCGATCAGTGTCGCCAACGAACCTTTGAACTGCGTGGCTCTGGGCACCGGCAAGGCGCTGGAGTATGAAAAGCAACTGCGGCACGTGATCGATTACGACAGCTAGGCAGCCGGGGTCATCCCATGGCCAAGACGCGAATCTACGGACCCGAGGATTTCTCACGCCCGCTGCGCCGGGTGCTGGTGGGGCTGTTGGTGCTGTTCTTGCTGGCGCTGTTTCTGCTGTGGCGCATTGACAGCCCCCGGGTCGAACGGTTTCGCACCGCTTTGGTGGACAAGGTCGTACCCTCGTTCAGCTGGGCCATGGCGCCGATCACCAAAGTTGTCACCGTTTACGACAATTTCCAATCCTATGCCCGGCTTTACGAACAGAACCAGCAATTGCGCGACGAATTGCAGCAGATGAAGGCCTGGAAAGAGGCGGCGCTGCAGCTGGAGCAAAAGAACGCCCGGCTTCTGGACCTCAATCAGGTGCGGCTTGATCCGATGTTGACCCATATTACCGGCGTGGTTCTGGCCGACAGCGGCAGCCCGTTTCGCCAGTCGGTTCTGTTGAACGTCGGGGAACGGGATGGCATTCGCGACGGCTGGGCCACGATGGATGGCATTGGCCTGGTCGGGCGCATCTCGGGCGTGGGGCAGCGCACCAGCCGGGTGATCCTGCTGACCGACAGCAGCAGCCGCATCCCGGTCGAGGTCCAGTCTTCGGGCCAGAAAGCCATTCTGTCGGGCGACAACACCACGCGGCCACCCTTGGATTTTCTGGAACACCCCGATCAGGTTCAACCCGGCGACCGTGTCGTGACCTCGGGCGATGGCGAGGTGTTTCCCGCCGGGCTTTTGGTCGGCACCGTGGTTCTGGACAGCGACAAAAGGCTGCGGGTCGGGCTGGCCGCCGATTATCAGCGCCTGGAATTCCTGCGCGTGCTGCGCAGTCGCGGGATCGAACCCATCATTGACGCCGGTGCCCTTTTGGCGCCGGAACCGCCCAAACCCCTGCCGCAAGGCTATCAGGGGCCGCTGATGCCCGGCCCGGCCGTCGCGCTTGGGGCGGGCAATGGATAACAGGTGGATCTCGTCCCTGTGGATGCACCGCCTGTTGTTTCTGGGCGTGGCCTTTGTGCTGATCTTCCTGCGCCTTTTGCCCCTGCATGACGTGGCGGGCCACCTGCCCGGCCCTGATCTTCTGATCTGCCTGATCTTTGCCTGGACCGTGCG
>JAYSWK010000163.1:0-5167 GCA_043718085.1 Rhodobacterales bacterium | reverse complement strand
GCTATACCAGGGTCCACGCGCTGCAACCCGACATCTTTGTCGTCGGCAAATGTGTGGCGGGGGGCATGCCCACGGCTGTCTGGGGCCTGTCTGCCCCGGTCGCCGAACGCTATCAAGCGGTCAACGCAAGCCGCGCCTCGGGCCATTCCGGCATGGGCACCACCCTGTCGGCCAACCCGATGCAATTCGCCTGCCTGCGGGCCACCCTGGCAAAGGTGATGACGGCCAAGAATTATCACCATATGGAAATCCGGGCAAAGCGCCTTGGCTCCGGCCTCGCCGCCGTCATCGCCGCCCATGATGCCCCCTGGCATGTCGTGCGCGTCGGTGCGCGGGTCGAATTCATCTGCGCCCCCGGCCCGTTGAAGAACGGCACCGAAGCGGCTTTTGCCCATGTCCACCCGGTCGAAGCCGCCGTCCATACTGCGCTTTTGAACCGTGGTTGCCTGATCGCCCCCTTTCACAACATGATGTTGATCAGCCCGGCCACGACCAAGGCCCAGGTTGACCGCCTGATCGCCGCATTTGACGAGACCATGACCGAACTTTTCGCGTGAGCCACATGACCAAAGATAGCCCCTCCGGTTCCACCGAGGCCGAGGCCGAAGCCTTCCTCGCCGCCCACCCCGAGATCGAAGCCTTCGACATCGTCTTGCACGATTCGAACGGAATTGGCCGGGGCAAGATCATCCGGCGGCACGAACTCTTGTCTATTTACAAGGGTGGCCGCCATTTGCCGATCTCGATCCTGGGTCTCGACATCTGCGGCGAGGATGTCCACGAGACCGGGCTTGTGTGGGACGAAGGCGACGGCGACCGCCGCGCCTGGCCGATCCCTGGCACGCTGACGGCCCTGCCCGGCACCAACCCGCCGCGCGGCGAGGCACTGCTCAGCGTTTATGAACTGGACGGCCGCCCGATGACCTCGGACCCGCGCCATGCCTTGCAACGGCAGGTCGATGCCTTGGCTGCCAAGGGGCTGCACCCGGCAGGCGCGTTCGAGCTGGAGTTCTTCCTGCTGGAAAACCAGCTCAGCCCCGAAGGCAAGATGGTCCCCGCCCGCGATGTGCTGGACGGGCGCGCCAATCGCAAGACCGATGTCTATTCGGTCGATCAGTTGCACGGCATGCTGCCCCTGTTCAACGATATCTATGCCGGGGCCAAAGCCGCCGGGATCAAGGCCGAGACATTGATTTCCGAATTCGCCCCCGGCCAGTATGAACTGACCCTGCATTACCGCGAAGATGTCATGCAGGCCGCCGATGACCTGTTCCGCCTCAAGCGCCTTGTGCGGATGCACGCCCGTCTGCATGGCGTGACCGCCTGCTTCATGGCCAAGCCGAACGAGGATTACGCAGGCTCCGGAATGCATTTCCACGTCTCGATGCTGGATGATGCGGGCAAGAACATTTTCGTCGAACAGACCGAGGGCCAATATAACGAGGCGATCCTGCATGCCCTTGGCGGATTGCGCGCCACGATGGGCGAAAGCATGTTGATCTTTGCGCCTCATGCCAATTCGTGGCGCCGCTTTGTCGGCCAGTCCTATGCCCCGGTCAGCCCGACCTGGGGGGTGAACAACCGCTCGGTGGCGCTGCGCATTCCGGCAGGCGACATCAGAGCCCGGCGCATCGAACACCGCCCTGCCGGGGTGGACGCCAATCCCTATCTGGTTGCCGCCACCGTTCTGGCCGGCATCCGCCACGGCTGGAAACATCGTATTGACCCCGGCCCGGAAACCACCGGCAACGGCTACGCCGATGCCCCAGATGCCCCGCCCATTCCGGTCGATTGGCGCATGGCGATCGAGGCGGCCAAGGGCTCGGACTTCCTCAAGGACGCTCTTGGCGAAGACATGCACCGCACCTTCACCGCCATCATTGCCGCCGAATACACCCGTGTGATGCGCACCGTGCCCAATGTCGATTTCGACCTGTACCTGCACACGGTCTAGGGCTGTTTACCGCTTCACCACCGCCCAAATACTCAGTTTTCGCGGGGGTCGATGCCTCGGGCAAACCTTTCATTCTGGTTAATGAAAAATGGTAAGTCCTTGTTAAATAACATAAAAACACGATGTCCAAAACTTGGACATCCCCGTCAGACGGCCCCTTTTTGCCACCGGCAAGCCGCCTGACATACCCCTTCGCCCCGCAGGATCGCCGCCGTGATCAGCCCCGGCACTGCCGGGTGCAGCCCGATGGCCGCCAGGATGCGGCCCTGAAATCCGGCTCGGCCCAAGGCGGCTGGGATATCCTCGTTCACATGCCCGCCCTCTGCGGCAAAATAGGGCAGGCAGACCGCCCCCGGTCGATGTCCGCCCAAATCCTCGAGCCGCGGCACCTGATCGATCAGGCCAATGCGGGCCCGAGGGCCCGCCGCCCGGATCAGCCCCGCGACCCGTTCCGCAACATCTGCCGGAACCGCGCTTTTGCCCGATCCATGCGCCGCCAGAATCACGTCCTCGGCTCCCGCTTCGACCGCGATCCGGACGGCCAGGTCCTGCACCGCCGGGTCACAGCCAAAAGGCTCCAGAACCCGCCAACCCGCCCCGCCCGCTGCTGCCATCCGGTCCGGCAGTTGAACGCGGGTGAACCAACCCCCCGCCATGAACAAGGGAAAGACCACGCCCTTCGGACCCAGACCAGCCACTGCGGTGCTCAGCGCGCCCTGCATGGCCAAAGTCGCCGACCCGACCCGCCAACCGGGCATCCGTGCGGCCACCTTTCCAGCCAGCAAGGCCAGCTCTTCCTCCGCCCGCGCCGGCTCGGTAGGCTGGCCATGCGCCACGATCAGCGCCGCATTGCCGCTCATGTCCTGTCCCCGCAATGCCCGGCCAAAGCCTCATCCGACGACCTTGGTAACCGCCACCCGTCCTGCGGGGTTGCGGATCTTTCGCTTTGGCCGGCGTTCTGCATCACTGCGTGGAATTGTTCGACGGTCACGGACTTTACCCCTGATGATGTCGCCAAACCATTACTCAATCCGAAATGCGGCGGGCGATATACTGGGCGAATTCGAAATTTGGCCGTTCCAGATGGCTAAGGGGGCCGGGGGTTGACAGGCCGGCCACCAGCCCGCGAAAGACCCGTTCCGTGCAGCCCTTGTCTTCGACATTCACATCGTCCAGCAGCGCCTTGACAGAGGCCAGATGGGACGCCGACGCCGGGTCGGCCATCCATTCCGGGCTCATCCCGCCGCCGAAAAGAACGTCGACTTGCCCGGGGCCGTGGGGGTTCAGGGACAGATACCAGAAATAGCCCGGTGTCAGCGTGATCAGCAGCGAGGGATAGATCGCCAGTAGCCAGGTCATGCGCCGGGCATCGCCTTGCAGACGGGTGTTGGACGGGTGGGCCAGGGCCAGGGGGACGGTGTCGTTCTTGAGGATCCAGTGATAGTTGAAGGCGTCGAAACCCTCGGGGCAGACCATTTCCGCCAGATTGCTTGACCCGCCGATCGTTCCGGCATGGCACATTGGCAAATGGTAGCTTTCCATGAAATTCTCGGCCAGAACCTTCCAGTTCGTGTTCCAGCGAAAGGTCTCGCGGAAGGTCTCGACATAGGATCCCATGTCAAGGTGACCAACCAGATTTTCGACCTCTTTCAACTGGTTATGGGGCGAGGGCGCGTCGGGTTTCAGCGTCACCATGATCCAGCCCAGCCAATTTTCGACCCGGATTGTCGGCAGGCGGATGTCATCCTTGCAAAAGGCTTCGTTGGCGGTCATCGCGGGGGCGGCGCGTAGCGAGCCGTCCAGACTATAGGTCCAGGCATGGTAGGGGCAGACGATCGAGCGGACGTGGCCGCGACCTTGCAGAAGGGTCGACATGCGGTGGCGGCAGACATTCGACATGCCGCGCAGCGCGCCGTCCTTGTCGCGCAGCACGATCACCGGCTCGCCCGTGATGTCCATGGTCAGATAATCGCCGGGTTCGGGCAGGGCATCGGCCCGACCCGCGCAAAGCCAGTCCTTTGAAAAGATGTGCTTTTCTTCCAATGCCAGAAACTCGGGTGAAGTATAGACCGCTTTCGGCATGGCATGGGCGCGGGTGAAGGGCTGGGCGACATTGGCGCGCAGTTCCTGCAGGGCGGAAAGGGTTGTTTCGTGATGGGTCATGCGATCCTCCGGGAGGTCTGTGCGCGGCAGGTCGAGCGGAACTGACCCAAAACGGCCTCAGCCGCCCGCAATCATCGGGGAAAGTCGGGGAAGGGGAAAGCAGGAAAAGAAGATGCAGGGGATAGGGAAAAACTAATCCTCATCTGGCCGTTTTCGGGCCAGCCACCCGCGTCGGGCAGTTGTGGTGGCGCAAGGCCTTGAGGACGCTGTGTTAATTGCCCGATTAACGAAAAATGAGCGACCTACAAAGCACCTACAAAGGGTCTACAATCCCTCTACACTCTTGCCAAGGCTGCGCGGACACGGGCGGCGTTAACCATGTTTGGCGAATCGGGTGCTGCGGGGCGCGGAATTTTGAAGAGTGCCGCAGCCAAACCTGTCCGCTCGGCGGCCCGTGACCCCCAACCTTGCGTCAGGTCGGATAGGGCCAGGGCGCCTGGCTGAAGGTGCCGCCGTCAACGGTCAGGGTCTGGCCGGTGATGAACGAGGCGGCGTCAGAGATCAGGAACAGAAGCGGGCCGGTCAGATCCTGCGGCGTGCCGATGCGGCGCAGGGGCGTCAGGGGCGCCCAGGTCGCGGCATAGTCGCTGGCCTCGGCCCTGGTGCGGTCGGTTTCGATGGCGCCGGGGGCTATGCAGTTCACGCGGATGCCATGGGGGCCAAGTTCACAGGCGGCAACTTTGGTGAATTGCTCGATCCCGCCTTTCGACGTTGTGTAGTCGACCAGCCGGGGGAAGGCCAATTTGTTGCAGCCAGACCCCAGGGTGATGATATTGCCCGCAATGCCCGCACCAATCATGGCGCGGGCGGCGGCTTGGGTGTTTAAGAACAGCCCGCGCAGATTGGTTTGCATGACCCGGTCCCAATCACCGACCTTCAGGTCCAGGAGGCTGGACCAGGTCTGGATCCCGGCATTGCAGACCATGACCGAGGGTGCGGCCCCGGCCCATTCTGCGGCCGCGCGGTGAAAATCGGCGACCTGCCCGGCATCCCCGGCATCGCTGTGCCCGGACATGGCCCGACCGCCCTTGTCGGCTATGGTGTGACACA
>JAYSWK010000162.1:0-2052 GCA_043718085.1 Rhodobacterales bacterium | reverse complement strand
GAATTTTGGTGCCCGTGGCAATGACATAGCGTTGATAGACCAAAAGGCAGCCATTGGCGATCAGGCCGGTGCCCAAGGTCATGATCAGGGGATGCACGCGGCAAAGGGCGATGCCGATGCCGTTGACCGCCCCGGCCAGCACGGCGCAGGCCAGGGCGATCAGCACGGCCTCGGGCACACCCAGAAGGGGTGCGAGCGTGGCCATGACAAAGGCGGTGATCGTGGCGACGGTGCCTGCCGACAGGTCGATGCCGCCGGTCAGCATGGTCAAGGTCTGGCAGGCCGCCAGCATGGCCAGAGGTATCGCCACCTTGATCGTGTTGCCGATCCAGAAGGCCGACACGACGCCGGGCTGCATGATTTCAAGCATCAGGACCAGAAGGCCCAAAAGCAGGATCAACGGGATCAAGGGGCGGTCAGCCATCAGGCGGCCAAGGCGCCCAAGTCTGCGGTCTGGGCGGTCTGGAGGGTCTGGGCGGTCTGGACGGTCTGGGTGGGGCAGGTCGATGTCGCTCATGCCCGCCGTCCCCGCATGGCCAGGATGCCGCCGAACATCACCACCACGACCATGATCGTGCCCTCGACAATGGTGGCGACATTGGGGTCGATGGACAAAAGCGTCATGTCCATGCGCACGAGCCGCAGCACGAACACCGCCAGGATCGGCCCCAGCAAGCCGCCCCGCCCGCCGCCCAGCACCACGCCGCCCAGCACCACGGCGGCCACCGCTGCCATCAGGTAAGGGCCGGGGATCGGCTCGCCAATGCCGGTGCTCATCGTCACGGCAATCCCGCCCAGGGCGGCAAAAAGCCCGCAGACCGCATAGGCCGCGACCTTGATCGGCCCCACGGCCACGCCTGACCGGAAGGCCGCAAGGCTATCGCTGCCCACCGCATAGAACATCAGCCCCAGCCGCGACCGTTTGATGGGCCACCAGATCAGCGTCAGGCAGGCCGCGACCAGAACCACGGATTTGGGCAGCCAGTTGGTCAGGCCCTCGGGCAGGAAGGGCAGGGTGACGCCGCCCACGGCCAGGGCGCGCAGCCAGGGTGCGGCAGCCCCGCCGGGCGCGTTCAAGATCAGCAAAGCCGTGCCTTGCCAGACATAAAGCATGGCCAGCGTCACCACGATATCGGGAACGCGGCTGACCACGACCAGCGTGCCATTCACCGCCCCCATCGCCGCCCCAAGCGCCAGCACGAACAGCAGGACCAAAACCGTCTGCCCGTCGCCCGCCCCCTGCATCAGGCGGGCCGCGGTCACGCTGGTCACCGCCATCATCGCAGCCAACGACAGATCGATCCCGCCCGCGATCACCACCACCGCCATGCCAAGTGCCGCAAGCGCAAAGGGCAGGGTGGCGCGGCCCAGCGAATCCAGTCCCGAAATGCCGAAATCCGGTTGGATCAGTTTGGTCAGCATCAAAAGCAGCCCGAGCAGCGCCGCCAGGCCCAAGGTCCAGCCATTCTTGGGCAGAAAGCGGGTCATGCAGGTTCCCTTGACGGGGTCAGACCATAGGCCGCGCGCATCAGCCGGGGCTCATCAGCCTCGGCTGCGTCAAGTTCGTCGACCACGCGACCGCCAAAGATCACCACGGCGCGGTCGCAAGCCATTGGAATCTCGTTCAATTCTGATGTGTAGTAAAGGACGGCTGCACCTTGAGAGGCAAGTTCGCGGACCAGGCCGTAGATCTGGCGTTTGGTCCGAATGTCGATGCCGCGCGTGGGGTCAAACAGCAGCAGCGTTTCGACCCCATTGGCGATCCAGCGCGCGATGGTGACCTTTTGCTGGTTGCCGCCGGAAAGCCTGCGGACCTCGCCCTGCGCCCTGGTGTCGATCTGCAGGCGCAGGGTGGCGGCAGTGACACGTTCTGCCTCGTCCCGCATGGGGATGACGCCCCAGTTTCGCAGGCGCGCCACAAGGGGCAGGGCGATGTTTTCGCGGGCCGAGCGGGACATGAGGAGAGCCTTGGCGCGGTCACCGGGAACGAAACTGAGACCTGCCTGGATGGCATCAGCGGGGTGACGAAAACTGACCGTTTGGCCGTCGATG
>JAYSWK010000161.1:0-5174 GCA_043718085.1 Rhodobacterales bacterium | reverse complement strand
GGGATGAATTTGCATGGAATCGAAAAACGCTGCCTCTCGCATTCGCTCGAACGCGCATTTCGATGAGTTTGTTTCCATGAAACCTCATCCCGCTCTAACCAAAACGAAAGGTTTGACGCCGGGTTTTCCGGGGTCTGGGAACGCAGCTGGGCACCAATGGCGGATGCCCAAATGGCCAAGGTCAGGGTTGCATGGCCGCACGTTTCGACGCATGAAGGCGCGGTGTGGCCCCGTAGCTCAGGGGATAGAGCGGCCGCCTCCTAAGCGGCAGGTCGATGGTTCGAATCCATCCGGGGTCACCAAGCCATTCTTGCAGGCGCGCAGGGCCGGCGGGTCAGGTATCAAGATGCTCGACGCTTAGCGCATTGGCCTGAATGAACTCGCGCCGGGGTTCCACGACATCGCCCATCAGCTTGGTAAAGATGTCGTCAGCCTCGGCATGGTCATCGGCCTTGACCTGCAACAGGGTCCGCGCCTCGGGGTCCAAAGTGGTTTCCCACAGCTGTTCCGGGTTCATCTCGCCCAGGCCTTTGTAGCGTTGCAAGGACAGCCCCTTTTCGCCCTCGGCCAGCACGGTTTTCAACAAATCGATCGGCCCGTGCACCAGCTGTTCGCGGTCTTTGCGCACGATCCTGGCCGGGTCGCGGTAGACATCCCGCGTCTGCATCGAGATCGTCGACAAGCGCCGCGCCTCGCCCGAACGCAGGACGGCGCCGTCCAGGGTGCGCAGCTCTTCGACGCCGCGCAGAATGCGGCTTAGGCGGATGCCGTGGTCCTGCGTGATCCGGCCCGACCAGCCCTTTTCATATTCCTCGGCGATCAGGTTCAGCCGCCGCGCCACCGTGTCGGCCACGTTTTGCAAATCACCGTCGGCCCGGCCCGGATCGAACGCGCCGGACAGGGCCGCCTGTTCCAGTATGCCGCGGGGATAATGGGTCGGGAAGGCATCCAGCACGCGGCGGAACTGGCGTGCACCGTCGATCACACGGGCAAGGTCATTGCCCGCGATTTCGGTTCCGTCGGTCAGCCGCAACACGGCCCCTTCGACGCCCATCTCGATCAGGTAATCCTCCAGCGCGGCCTGGTCCTTGAGGTAGACCTCGGACTTGCCGCGCGCCACTTTGTAAAGGGGCGGCTGGGCGATATAAAGATAACCGCCGTCAATCAGTTCGGGCATCTGCCGGAAGAAGAAGGTCAGCAAAAGCGTGCGGATATGCGCGCCATCGACATCGGCGTCGGTCATGATCACGACCTTGTGGTAGCGCAGTTTCTTGATGTCGAACTCGTCGCGCCCGATGCCGGTGCCAAGGGCGGTGATCAGGGTGCCGATCTCCTGGCTGCCCAGCATCCGGTCAAAGCGGGCGCGTTCCACATTCAGGATCTTGCCGCGCAGGGGCAGCACGGCCTGATTGGACCGGCTGCGGCCCTGTTTGGCCGACCCACCGGCAGAATCGCCCTCGACCAGGAAAATCTCGGCCTTGGCGGCGTCTTTTTCCTGACAATCGGCCAGTTTGCCGGGTAGGTTCGACACATCCAGCGCGGTCTTGCGCCGGGTCAGATCGCGGGCCTTGCGGGCCGCCTCGCGGGCCAGGGCGGCTTCGATGATCTTGCCGACGATGATGCGGGCGGGACCGGGATTTTCCTCGAACCATTCGGCCAGCTTTTCGTTGACCAGGTTTTCGACCGCCGGGCGCACTTCGGACGACACCAGCTTGTCTTTGGTCTGGCTGCTGAACTTGGGATCCGGCACCTTGACGGACAGAACGCAGGTCAGCCCCTCGCGGGCGTCGTCGCCGGTGAAATCGACCTTTTCCTTTTTCGCGATCCCGGAGGTTTGCGAATAGTTGTTGATCGTCCGCGTCAGCGCGCCGCGAAAGCCCGCCAGATGGGTACCGCCATCGCGCTGCGGGATGTTGTTGGTAAACGGCAGGACGTTTTCGTGGTAGCTGTCGTTCCACCACATCGCCACCTCGACGCCGATGCCGTTCTTTTCGCCAATCATATAGATCGGCTCGGGCAAGGCGGACACCTTTGAACGGTCCAGGTATTTCACAAACTCCCGCACGCCGCCGTCATAGAAAAGCTCGCTCTTCACGGGTTCGGCAGGCCGTTCATCCTCGATCAGGATGCGCACGCCGGAGTTGAGGAAGGCCAGTTCGCGCAAGCGGTGTTCCAGCGTCTTGAACTGGTACTCCAGATTGGAAAACGTGCCCTCGGGGATATTGGTCTTGGCCGAGGCCAGAAAGCGCACTTCGGTGCCACGCATGCCGGGGGCGGGGCCGACCGGATAGACATGCACGACACATTCGCCATGTTCAAACCGGGCGCGGTATTCGGTGTCATTGCGCCAGACGGTCAATTCCAGCCATTCGGACAGGGCATTGACCACCGACACGCCGACGCCATGCAAGCCGCCAGACACCTTGTAGGCATTGCCGCTTTCATCCGTGTTGTTGAATTTGCCACCCGCGTGCAGCTGGGTCATGATGACCTCGGCCGCCGAGACGCCTTCCTCCTGGTGGATGTCCACCGGAATGCCGCGCCCGTTGTCGCGCACCGAAACCGAACTGTCGGCATGAATTTTCACCGAAACGGCGGTGGCGTGACCGGCCAAAGCCTCGTCAATGCCATTGTCCACCACCTCATAGACCATGTGGTGCAGACCCGAGCCATCGTCGGTGTCGCCAATATACATGCCGGGGCGTTTGCGAACCGCATCCAACCCCTTGAGAACCTTGATGGAATCTGCTCCGTAGCTTTCCGTCTTCTTGGGCTCTTCGGCCATAGGTGCTGCATCCCCTGAATTACACGCGATTCATAGCGGTCCGGGGCGGGAATGTCACGCCCACACCACAAGATTTGGTGTTCAAAGCGGTTTGCGTTGATCCGTTTCGGATCGGCGTAAACGGCCCTAGAGCGGTTCAGGTTTTGACGGAAACAAGAACATCGGAAAACGCGTTCGAGTGAAACGAGAGGCAGCGATTTCCGCGACCATCGAAACCTGAACCGCTTTAGGTCAATGCGATTGCAATGCCGACCAGGATCAAGAGAACCCCGGATACCCGGTTCAGGATTGTCACCCGTTCGGGCGATGAAATCAGATCGCGCGCCTTGTGCAAAAACAGAGCAAGGCCCAGGTTTCCGACCAACGGCACAAGGCCTGAAACCACCAGAATCGCGGCGATATCGGCGCCGTTCAGGCGCGAGAGGTCAAAGAAACCGGGCAGGACGGTCATGTAGAACAGGATGGCTTTGGGGTTGCCGATCACCGCGGCGATCCCGGTCATGAACCCGGCAAGTCGTCCGGGCCGGGTCAGGCGGCTGTCGGCCCCGCCCAAAGAGCCTGATTTGCGGATCAGCATGATCCCCATGACGCCAAAGACGACCGAGGCCACCAGTTTCAGCACATGCAGGAAATCGGCATAGACCGAGACGATCCAGCTAAGGCCAAAGATCGCAATGGCGGGCCACATGAGGTCGCCCAGCACCACCCCGACGGCCAAGGGCCAGGCCGCGGCAAAGCCGCCCGACAGCGAGCGTGCCAGCAGCGCCACCCAGACCGGGCCCGGCACCGCCCAAAGAGCCGCCATGCCCGCCGTATAGACCAGAAGCTGCCAGATTGTCACCGACATGTCAGAACATCGCCCCCCGCAAATCCAGTAACGCGTGGTCAGGCCAGGGCTGATCGCGCAGGGCCAGAACCATCAGATCCGCGTCGCCTTGCGACATTACCTGCCGTATCTGGCCACCATCGGGAACGACATGGGCCATGGGATTGGACACGGCCCGACACCCGGCGGCTGCATAAATCCTTGCCACGCCGAACAAAAGCAGAAAGAGCGCCGGGCTTGACCGGGCCTGGGCAATCGCCTCGCGCAAAAGTGCTGCGGCAATGCCCTTGCCGCGATGGGCCGGATCGGTCGCCACATCGGCAAGGCCGGCCACGATCAGACGCCGCCCATCCAGATCGACCGCGCGCCACAAGAGCGCCATATGGCCGATGATCTGCCCGTCATGGCGCACCACCAGACGCATGTGGTGGGGCTGCACAAAATAGCTGCGTTCCCCAAAATCGGTGGAAAAACTGCGGGCCAGCAGGGCGGCGATGGCGCGATCATCGGCGGCGGTCAGTAGCCATTCCGCGATACGTTCGATCTGAACCCGCAGGGGGCTGGCGGCGTCGGTCATGGGGATATCCGGCTAAGGCCGCCGTCATCGACCACGGTGAAATACTGGCCGCGCGGGCCGAGATGGTCAAACAACCCAGGCTCGGTGCCGGTCATCACGGCCTGCGCGCCAAGGGTCACGATTTCATCGTAAAGGGCTGCGCGGCGATGTTCGTCCAGATGGGCGGCAACCTCGTCCAAAAGCAGGATCGGCGCGGCCCCCAGATCCTGTTGCAAGGCCCGCGCATTGGCCAGGATCAGGCTGATCAGCAGGGCCTTCTGTTCCCCCGTCGAACATTGAACGGCGGCAACACCCTTGGCGGCAAATACCGCTGCCAGATCAACGCGGTGCGGCCCCAGCAAGGTGCGCCCTGCCGCCATGTCGCGCCGCCGGGTTTGCGCCCAGGCCAGGGACAGGTCGGCAGGTGCTTCCTCGGGGTGGATCAGGGTCAGATCGGCCACGGGAAAGGCTGTTTCGGCCCCGTGCTGCGCCGCCGCAAGCCGGGTCAGACACAGGGCACGACTGGCCGATATCTCCGCGGCTGCCGTGGCCATCTGCGCCTCTAGGGCGCCATACCAATGGGCATCCGTCACCTGATCCTTGAGCAGCCTGTTGCGGTCGCGCATGGCCTTTTCATAGATCAGAACGGCCTCGCCATGACCCGGCACAAAGCCCAAAGTCATGCGGTCCAGAAAGCGGCGGCGGCCCTCGGCGGCCTCGATCCACAGCCGGTCCATCGCAGGCACCAGCCACAAAACCCGCAACAGACGACCCAGCGCGGTTTGCGTGGCGGCCTTGCCATCAATGCGCACGATGCGGGATTCGGCACCCTGCCCCCAGGTTTCCACCTCGTGACGGCCCTCTGGCGTGGTCAGCGCGGCCGTGATCTTCCACCCAAGGCATTCGGGTTTGCGGGCAATATCCTCGGTTGCGGCCCGCCGGAACCCGCGACCGGGCGACAAAAGCGAGACGGCTTCCAGAATATTGGTCTTGCCCGCACCATTGGG
>JAYSWK010000017.1:0-2530 GCA_043718085.1 Rhodobacterales bacterium | reverse complement strand
AACCGGAGCAATTGGATGGCTAACGTTGGCATGACAAAACTTGTGTTCCATTTGGGTGACTACAAGACCGGCTCGACCGCCATCCAGACCACGCTGGCGTCCCATGCCTACGAGAGTGCGAAGGCCGTGTTTTATCCCTGGCCAAGCCTCGTCCACCATGCGAGTCTGGCGAGGACTTTTGACGAAAAGGCGGCAGTGCCGCACCGCGCTGCCCGATTTGCCGAGCTGAAAAGAGAGATTGAAAAGAACAACGCTGAGTACACGGTCATTTCCGCCGAACAGTTCGAAACCGTCGATCCGGTTGCCTTGAAGCAGGCCATCTTGTCGTATTTGCCGGGATACCTGGACCGGACCCGGTTCATTGCGTATGTCCGGCCCCATGCCGACCGGCTGATTTCCGGCTTTTCGGAAACCATCAAGGTGGGCCATATGCTGGACTCGGTTGAATCGTTTCACGATCAGACCCTCCGCAACGGCCGCTTCAAATATACCCCGCGGTTTTCCCGGTGGCGCGATACATTTGGCGAGGCATTTGAATTGCGCCCGGCGATCCGCGAAACCCTGTTCAAACGCGATGTGGTTGCCGATTTCATGGACTTTGCGCTGGAAGGTGCGGCGTTCACGGCGACAGGTCTGCCCGATGGGAACGAGTCGCTGTGTCTGGAAGATTGGCTTGTGGTGCGGCATTTTCAGGATAAGCTGATCGCCAAGCACATGGCCCGCCCTTTGGTGCGAATGCTGTTGGGGCGCACGCTGGGCCGCCGGTTTTCAATGACACCGCCCGAGAGGTTGACCAAGTTGCGACTGCACAGGTCGCTGGCCGAACAGATCGCAGTCGATTACAGGGAAGACGCCACAGCACTGGACGCCGCATTCTTTGACGGCACACCAATATCATCAGCCTTGGCCGAAGCCCCGGGCAAGGCCAATCCCGAACCGCATGATCTGCGCCTTGAGGCCCATTTCAGCCCGGATGAAGTGCGCATGATTGATGTGTGGTCGGAGTTCGCGGCCGACATGATCGAAGCGATGCCGCCCGAATTTGAGCATCGATTTCGACAAACGCAAAATGCAATTCTGTCGGGTGCCAGACCGGTTGCGAACGGCGACGACAGGAGTCACGGTCAGAAGAAAAGCGCAGGCCGGAGAAAAGTTGAATGACCAAGGTAGTTTTCCATCTGGGTGACAGAAAAACCGGTTCAACTGCCATTCAGCACGCCTTGTCCGCGTCTCGCTGGGTCTGTGAGGGTGTCAATTTGCTGTATCCCCAGGCGCACAGGATCAGCCATCTCGCCCTTGCTCAAACCATCAGTGGCGAGTTGCCGGCCCGTCGCACCGCCGATCTTTTCAAGGATATTCTGACGGAAATCCGGGATAAGGCGCCCGATGTCGCGGTGATTTCGTCCGAGCATTTCGAGGCCGTCGCTCCCGAGGACCTGCATGAGGCGGTGCAGACCCATATGCCCGATCTAGCGGCGAACGCGCGTTACATCGCATATGTCCGTCCCCATGCAGACCGGATTGTGTCAAGCTTTGCCGAGGTGACCAAGAACGGGCGGTATTTTGGCAAGTTGGCAGAGACGCTGCCGCCCGAGGGCAAGTTGGGCAATCTGAATTACGCGCGGCGGTTCGGAAGGTGGCAGCAGACCTTTCAGGGGGCGTTTGAGCTGCGTCCGATGGTGCGCGAAACCTTGTTCCGGCAGGATGTCATTGCCGATTTCCTGCAATTCACTTTGGGCACCGACGACTTTACCGTGTTGGAGGTGCCAAACCCCAATGAATCGCTTTCTCTGGAAAACCTGGCGATTGTACGCAGACTTCACCAAAAGCTCAGCTTGGATCCCGAATCAAACGTCCAGCGACCGGCGGTTGGCCGTGCTCTGGCCCGCCGTATGAACGAATCCGCTTTCCGCGAAGGAACCAAAGTCCAGGTGCATCGCAAGTTGGCGGAAGAAGTCGTCAGGCGCTTTGCCCGAGATGCGGCGCTGCTCGACAAGTCCTTTTTCAGGGGCACGCCGATGACGGATGCGCTGAATGCAGCCCCCGTCAAGGCGGTCGAGAATGAGCAGTCCCTGCAAATTGAGGATCATTTCACCGCCCGTGAACAGTATCTGATCAACCTGTGGATCGACCAGACCGCCGCGCTGATGAAGACCGACCCTGCCCGATGGGCTGCGGTGCTGCGCGAGGAAAACCTGGCCGCCATAGGGGCTGCCTCTCCGCCGCCGAAGGTGCCGAAAGCAAGGAAAGCGGCAGGAAGATTGGCTGCCAAACCGAAGGGCGTCGAAACCCGCTGAACCAGCCGTTCATCACGCCCAATGCACCGCTTGGCTGCAGCGCATAACAAATTGCGCGCGGACCGGTTTAGGGCCGTTCCCCGTCGCTGGGCGCAGGTGTCGGGTGGTCAACATGGCGGGCAAGGCTGCGGACATCGTGATGGCTGCGGTTCAGGTTGCCGCGCAGCGCATCCGCAACCGCGTAGGCGAGCAGTTTGACATAGAGCGTCCAGTCGCGGTCATACAACCGCGCC
>JAYSWK010000160.1:0-5183 GCA_043718085.1 Rhodobacterales bacterium | reverse complement strand
TTTGGCGGTCAAGCTGGGCCTGAACTTCATCAACATCGAGCCGCGTCTGACGCGCAACGACCATGACGGCACGCTGGATGTGACCTTTGCCATCACGCGTGGCGAGCGGGTCTTTGTCGAACGCATCGACATCGAGGGCAACACGACCACGCTGGACCAGGTCGTGCGCCGCCAGTTCCGCTCGGTCGAGGGTGATCCTTTGAACCCCAGCGAAATCCGTCAGGCGGCCGAGCGCATCCGGGCCTTGGGCTATTTCGATGATGTGCAGGTCAGCGCCGAATCCGGGGCCTCGTCCGATCAGGCCGTGGTCAAGGTCGAAGTGGCCGAGGCCCCGACAGGGTCGCTGAGCTTTGGGGCGACCTATGGCATCGCCAACGGCTTTGGCTTCAATCTGGGCTTTTCGGAAACCAACTTTCTGGGCCGTGGCCAGGGCCTGACGATCAACGTCCAGACCGGCACCGACAATGTGGATTCGGTGCTGGATTTCACCGAGCCCGCCTTTCTGGGCCGCGATGTGGCCTTCAATTTCAACGCCGGTTACGGCCGCTCGACCCACAACCACGCCTTTTACGATACGAACTTCCTGTCCTTTTCGCCCTCGATCGCGTTTCCCTTGGGCGATTACAGCCGCCTGAAGCTGGATTTCGCACTGTCCAGTGACAGAATACTGAATGTCGATCGCGCGATTGCGGACGACCCGTTGACGCCCGAGGATGAAACCCAACTTGGTTCGTCCGACATCCTGATCGCCGAAGAGGGCACCAGGGTGACCTCGTCGATCGGGTATTCCTACTCGTTTGACAACCGCAACAGCGGTCTTAATCCGAATGGCGGGCTTTTGTTCCGCTTTGGGCAGGACCTGGCGGGGCTTGGCGGGGATGCGACCTATGTGAACACCAGTTTCCTGGCGCTGGCCCAGACCAAGGTGGTGCATGAGCAGGTCGATCTGCGGGCCATTCTGGAAGGCGGCGTGATCTCGCCGCTGGGTGGTTACACGACCACGGTCAGCGAGCGATACTTTGGCAACAACAAGATCCGCGGTTTTGAACCCAATGGTGTTGGCCCGCGCGATCTGGGGGCGGGCAACCAGGATGCGCTGGGTGGCAATATCTATGCCGTGGCCCATCTGGAGACCGATTTCCCGCTGGGCTTGCCGGAAGAATATGGCATCACGGGCGGGGCCTTTGTCGATATGGGCTCGGTCTGGGGGCTGGACAATGTGGCGGGCACGGGGGGCGCGGTCGATGATGCGATGCATCTGCGTTCGGTGCTGGGCTTTACCATCTATTGGTCCACGCCCATCGGGCCGTTGCGTCTGAACTTCACCCATGCGCTGCAGAAGGAAAGCTATGATCAGGAGCAGACCTTCGATCTGACGATTGCCACCAAGTTCTGATGATGACGCAGGCCAGACCCCCGATCGCGACGATTTTGGCGTTTGGGCTGGCAATGGTCATGGGCTTGGGGCTGGCTGACGCCGCGCGCGCCCAAGAGGTCAGCCCGCCCGCACCCGACGCAACCGGGACCACCGCTGCCCCGACCAATGCGCCGCAATTTGTCACCCTGGATCAGGACCGGCTTTACGGCGCCTCGCTTTACGGCAAGGCGCTCGAGGCCAAGTCCCTGGCCGCAACCCAGGCCCTCGCCGCCGAGAACCGCAAGATCGAGGCGGATCTGTCGGCCGAGGAAGCCGCCCTGACCACCCAGCGCGCCACCCAGACCGCCGAGGCCTTTGCCCCCCTGGCCGAGGCTTTTGACGCCAAGGTCGAAAAGATCCGCACCGCGCAAGAGGCCAAGGCCAAACAACTGACCGCAGACCGTGACGCGGGGCGCAAGCAGTTCTTCGATGCGGCCGTGCCCGTTCTGGCGGATCTGATGCGCGAAATGGGCGCCTATGCCATCTTGAATCGCGATGCCGTGGTCCTGTCCTTTGACACAATCGACATCACCACCCGCGCCCTGGCCGCTTTGGACGCGCGTCTGGGCGATGGCACCGGCCCGGCCCCCGCGCCAAATCCCTGACCCGCCCTGGTGGCGCGCCGGCGTGCAGCCGTTTGCGGCCGACCTGACCCTGGCACATCCCAACGCGCACAGGTTTCGGTTGGATCGTGCTTCAGGACAGGCGCACACAACGCCTGGCCGGGACGTTCGGAAACATCGGTCAGCACCCGCGGCTTTCAGAACAGGAAATTGGGGTCGGTCAAGGTGAATTCAATGACCGAAACCAGCAGGATGATGGACTCTGCCGCGGTATCGGCATCGGTGTTCAGATAGACGACTGTATCCGCCCCGACCTGCTTCACCTTGATCTGGCCGGGCGCCGTGAAGGCACCTGACCGCAGGATCACATGGCTGAAGGCGTCACTGGCACCGCCGCCAACCGAATTGGCATCAATGCCCCGCAAATCGATCCGGTCCTGGCCGACTGTCGAAAAGTCCTGGAGGACATCGCAAGTCGCAAGGTTCGGCCGGGAATCCGCGATTGTGCTGAAAACAAACGTGTCGATGCCCGATCCACCGGCAATGCTGTCGCGCCCAAGGCCACCGATCAGCCGGTCACTTCCCTCGCCGCCATTCAGCCCGTCGTTTCCGGCGCCACCCGCCAGGACATCACCGTCAATGCCGCCATAGAGTGCATCATTTCCGGCACCACCGTACATCGCATCCAACCCGTCTTCGCCCCAGATCGCGTCGTTGCCGGTTCCACCCAGTTCCCTGTCATTGCCCGCCCCCCCCTCGACCGTGTCGTCGTCAGCACCACCGTCGAGCGTGTCATTGCCCCGCTGGCCGAGAAGAAAGTCATTGTTGTCGCCGCCATAGATCACATCTTCATCCCCAAGCCCTTCTTCGGGAATCGTGTACAACAGCCCATCACTGGTCAGGGCCGTGTGGTCTCCATAAATGATATCATTGCCGGTGCCGCCGTAGAGGTTGTCCTTGCCGTCGCCGCCGCACAGGGTGTCAGCACCCGCATCGCCCGTGATATCGTCGTTCCCGGCATAGCCGTTCAGGCTGTCATTGGTCACGGTGCCCTGACGATCCCCAAAAAGTGCATCATAACCCGACGAGCCATCGCCATAGGATTGAACCCCGACTGCCCCGGATATTGACACATTCAGTGTATATGTTCCGGTCGAAAGCCCGCCACTTGCGGGGCCATTGGGCCAGATGTTCCCATAGGATGCCACCGCGATATAATATATCCCGGCCACGGTTGGCACATAGGACATGTAGCTATCCGCCAGGGTCGCGGACCCCGGATCAGGCGAAAACCCCAGAAGGAAATCATCATTTCCTTCAACGACGACACCGGCCGGATTGAAAAGACCGATGATCGTGTCCAAACCGCCCTGCGAGTTGTCGATATCAAAGGTCAGCGTCACATTGCCGACATCCTCGGGCAGGACCTCAAAGGCGAACACATCGACTTCGTTCGCAAAGTCCAGACTGCCTTGAATGCTGACTGTCGGCCCAGCGGGGTCAGCCACGCCGGAGACCGACGGCTGCGCCACGGTAAAGTAGTCGATACTGACAACCGATGCCGTTGCCAGGGATTCATTCGGATCGCCGCTGGTAAGGTCTTCTTGATCTATGTAAATAGCCATGGAATTTCTGCGTCCCCCAATATTCATGCGTTCAGTCAGAATGATGGTTAACAAGACCTTATGTTGGCATTGAATGGCTGGGCCGACCAAGTAATTTGCGGCGCATCACCGAAAAGTGAAAGTGGTGCTCTCGAACCTCGCCCCCCGCAGTCGCAGCCTGCCGCCAACAGAGGCCAGTTGTTTCGCGGGGGCTAAGTTGTTACTCAGGGGATAACACCCGACGAAGGATGCAGAATGTCAGATGATGCCATCACCCATGCCGATCTTGCCCTGATCCAGCGCATCATCCCGCACCGCTATCCGTTCTTGCTGATCGACAAGGTGCGCGACATCGTGGCGGGCGAAAGCTGCGTCGGCATCAAGAATGTCACCAACAACGAGCCGCATTTTCAAGGCCACTTCCCCGATATGCCGATCATGCCCGGTGTCATGATTATCGAGGCCATGGCCCAGACCTCGGGCGTGCTGGTGGGCGTCACGATGGGGCTGATCGATAAGCAGGCCAAGGTCTTTTTCATGGGCGTGGACGGGGTGAAATTTCGCCGCAAGGTCGTGCCCGGCGATGTGTTGGAGCTTTATGTCAAGGCGGTGCGCGGCGGCGGGCGGGTCTGGAAATTCGAGGGCCAGGCCAAGGTTGATGGCGAACTGGCCACCGAAGCCTCGTTCACCGCCATGTTCGATCTTCCCAAAGCCTGAATCGATTGGGGCGTAACATGTCCATTCACCCCAGTGCCATCATCGAACCGGGTGCCAGGCTCGGGGCCGGTGTGACCATCGGCCCGTTCAGCGTGATCGGCCCCGAGGTCACCCTGGGCGACGGGGTGGTGGTCAAATCCCATGCCGTGGTGACGGGCTGGACCGAGGTCGGGCCGGACACGGTGATCTTTCCCCATGCGACGGTGGGCGAGGTGCCGCAGGATCTGAAGTTCAAGGGCGAACGGACGCGCCTGATCGTGGGGGCGCGCTGCCGCATCCGCGAAGGGGCCACGCTGAACACCGGCACCGAGGGCGGCGGCGGGGTGACCCGGGTGGGCGATGATTGCCTTTTGATGACCGGATCACATGTCGGCCATGACGCGCGGCTGGGCGACCGGGTCATCCTGGCCAATCAGGTCGCCATCGCAGGCCATTGCCAGATCGGCGACGATGTCATCATCGGCGGGCTGTCGGGCATTCATCAATGGGTCCGCATCGGCCAGGGCGCCATCATCGGCGCGCTGACCATGGTGACCAATGACGTGATCCCTTACGGCCTGGTTCAGGGTCCGCGCGGCGAATTGGACGGGCTCAATCTGGTCGGGCTGAAGCGGCGCGGCATGGAGCGTGCCGAAATCTCGGCCCTGCGCGCGGCCTATGACGACCTGGCCCGGGGCGAGGGCACCTTTCTGGACCGGGCGCGGAAACTTGAGACCACAACCGCCTCGGCCGAGGTGCGCCAGATGGTGGGCTTTATCCTTGCGGCGTCCGACCGCTCGTTCCTGACCCCGAAATGAGCGGGCTTGCCCTGATCGCCGGGGCCGGGCGGCTGCCCGCGGCTTTGGTGGCGGCATCGACGGTGCGGCCCCTGATCTGTGCCCT
>JAYSWK010000159.1:0-2062 GCA_043718085.1 Rhodobacterales bacterium | reverse complement strand
CCCAGGGTCTGATCGTGCGCCGGGTGTCGGGCTACGGATTGCCCAACTGCCTGCGCATCACCGTGGGCGACGAGGCCGGGTGCCGCCGCGTGGCCCATGCCATTGGGCAATTCAAGGGCCTGCGCTGATGGCCGTCATCTACGAGAAGGTGGCGCTGATCGGGTTGGGGCTGATCGCCTCGTCGATGGCGCATGGGATGAAGAAATGGGGTCTGGCGACCCATATTGCCGGGTTTGCCAAGACCGAGGCCACGCGGAAGGCGGCGCTGGACATCGGGTTTTGTGATTCCGTGCATGCGACGGCTGCCGAAGCTGTCGCCGGGGCCGATCTGATCGTGCTGGCGGTGCCGGTCGGGGCGATGGGATCGGTTGCCGCCGAAATTGTCGGGCATTTGAAACCGGGGGCAACGTTGACGGACGTGGGGTCTGTCAAGCAGGCCGTGGTTGAGGCTGTGGCCCCATTTGTACCCGACGGCGTGCATTTCATCCCTGGCCATCCCTTGGCCGGGACCGAACATTCCGGGCCGCATTCCGGTTTTGCCACGCTGTTCCAGAACCGCTGGTGTCTTTTGGTGCCCACCGACGGCGTGCCAGAGTCGGCAACGACCCGCCTGCGCCGCCTTTGGGAGGGGTTGGGCGCCAACGTCGACGTGATGGACGCCGCCCACCACGATCTGGTATTGGCCGTAACCAGTCACACGCCGCATCTGATCGCCTATACGATGGTGGGTGTGGCCGACCATCTGGCGCAGGTGACGGAAAGCGAGATTATCAAGTATTCGGCGGCCGGTTTTCGGGATTTCACCCGGATTGCGGCGTCTGACCCGACGATGTGGCGCGATGTGTTCCTGACCAATAAGGAAGCGACGCTGGATATCCTTGGCCGCTTTACCGAGGAACTTTTTGTCTTGCAGCGCGCCATCCGCATGGGTGATGGGCAACAGTTGCACGATTATTTCACCCGTACCCGGGCCATACGTCGTGGCATCATCGAAGCCGGCCAGGATACGGCCGCGCCAGATTTTGGCCGCACCAAACCGGACGCCCCGTGACCGTTTGGCGGTCGGGGCTGGTGCTGTGCCTGATTGCGGCGGCAACCGTGGCCATTGGCGGGCCGATTGACCGCTCGCCCCGACCGCTGCCGCGCCCACCGATCAGTGCTGTATTGCCATTGGCTGCTCCGGGCATTGCACATGCTCCGACCAGTTCGCCCCGCCCGAGGGTGCGCCCAAAGACCGCCCCGCCCGGTGTTGCTTTTGCTGAAACCGCCGTCCTCCCTATGACAGCTCCGCCCGTTGTCACGTCGCTGCGCCCACACCGCCGCCCGGACGCCGTGACCGAGGCGCGCCCTGTAGACGTAGCCGCCGCCCAGCCGCGGCCCAAAACAGCCGCCACGAAATCAGGCTCGGTCTGCGGCGATCCGTCAATCAAAGGGCAAAGCATCGCGCCTATTGCCGCCAAAATAAAAGGCTGCGGGCTGGAGGACGGCGTCAAAATCACGTCGATCGCCGGCATAAAACTTTCGGAAGCGGCGGTGCTGGATTGCACCACGGCCAAGTCGTTGGAAAACTGGGTCAAGAATGCGGTGCTGCCAGCGGTCGGCAACAGCGGTGGTGGGGTCGAAAGCCTTCAGGTGGCGGCCAGCTATGTATGTCGGCCACGCAACAACCAAAATGGTAATCGGGTCAGCGAACATGGGCGTGGGCGGGCGATCGATGTTGCGGCGATTGTCTTGCAAAACGGCGCGGTGATTTCGGTCCTGAAGGATTGGGGCAAGGGTCGCTATGGCAAGATACTGAAAAAGATCCGGAAAGCTGCTTGCGGCCCATTTACTACGGTGCTTGGCCCCGGATCGGACAGCTATCACCGCAATCATCTGCATCTGGATACCGCGCCGGGGCGCGGGCCCTATTGCAAATAACTCAGAAGCGCGGCGCCGGCCCCAGCAGAATTGGCCCCAGCCACATCCGCCCGGACTCGAAGATCAGCGGTAGTTTCAACAGATCCGCCTCGCCCGACCCCTTGGCCAGCGCGTCCAGAGCATTTTCAACAGTTGCCGAAAC
>JAYSWK010000158.1:0-5196 GCA_043718085.1 Rhodobacterales bacterium | reverse complement strand
GCACTTTGACCCCCAATCGCAGCTTGGGCGATCTGACCTGGCTGCGTGTCGGCGGTCCGGCGGACCACCTGTTTCAGCCAGCCGATGAAGCCGATCTGGCCGCGTTTCTGGCCGCTTTGGACCCCGCCATCCCGGTCTTTCCCATGGGGGTCGGCTCAAACCTGATCGTGCGGGATGGTGGTATCCGCGCCGTGGTGATCCGGCTCGGGCGGGGCTTCAACGGTATCGAGGTTCAGGGCGACAAGGTCATCGCGGGGGCCGCGGCCCTTGATGCCCATGTGGCGCGCCGCGCCGCCGAGGCCGGGCGCGATCTGACATTTCTGCGCACGATCCCCGGCACGATCGGCGGGGCGGTTCGGATGAATGCGGGCTGCTATGGGTCCTATGTCGCTGATAACCTTGTTGAAATTCGGACGGTCACGCGGCAGGGTGAAATGAAAACCCTCACCAAAGCCGACCTCCACCTTGCCTACCGCCAATCGGTCCTGCCCGACGGATGGGTGATCACCCAGGCCACGTTCACCGCCGCCCCCGGCGATCCCGCAGCCCTTGAGGCCCGGATGTCCGACCAGATCGCCAAGCGCGACGCAAGCCAGCCGACCAAAGACCGCTCGGCAGGGTCCACTTTTCGCAACCCGGCCGGCTATTCCTCGACCGGGCGCGCCGATGATGCGCATGATCTGAAGGCCTGGAAGGTCATCGACGGTGCCGGAATGCGCGGGGCCCGGCTGGGTGGCGCGCAGATGAGCCCGATGCATTCCAACTTTCTGATCAACACCGGTGGCGCCACAGCCGCCGATCTGGAAAATCTGGGCGAAGAGGTGCGAAAAAAGGTTTACGAAACAAGTGGTATCACATTAGAGTGGGAAATCATGCGCGTCGGCGAACCGGCGGCAAAATAACAAAAAACCGGCACTAAGTCCGGGTGAGGCAGCAATTGGGCAAGCTTGCAACAGCAGGCACCCGCGTGGCGGTACTGATGGGCGGCCCTTCCGCAGAGCGGGAAGTGTCGCTGGTTTCGGGGCACGAATGTGCCAAAGCCTTGCGGGTGGCAGGATATGACGTGGTCGAGCTTGACGCTGGGCCCGATCTGGTCGCGCGCCTGTCCGATATCAAGCCCGACTGCGTTTTCAATGCCTTGCATGGCCGTTGGGGCGAAGATGGCTGCGTGCAGGGTCTTTTGGAATGGCTGCGCATCCCCTATACCCATTCGGGCGTTCTGGCCTCGGCTTTGGCCATGGACAAGGCCCGCGCCAAGGACGTCTATGCGGCGGCCGGTCTGCCCACGGTGACCTCGGTTCTGGCGACGCGGGACGCGGTCAGCGCCGCCCATGTCATGGCCCCGCCCTATGTGGTCAAGCCCAACAACGAAGGCTCCTCGGTCGGTGTTTATATCGTCCGCGAAGGGTCCAACGCGCCGCGTCTGGCCGATACGATGCCCCAGACGGTCATGGTGGAAACCTATGCGCCGGGGCGCGAATTGACCACGACGGTGATGGGTGACCGGGCCCTGGCGGTGACCGACATCATCACCGCGGGTTGGTATGATTTTGACGCCAAATACAAGCCCGGCGGCAGCCGTCACGAGGTGCCGGCCAATTTGCCTGCGAAGATTTCGGCGGCTTGCCTTGACTATGCCCTGCGGGCGCACCGGGCTCTGGGTTGCCGCGGACTGAGCCGCACCGATTTTCGCTGGGACGAGGCGCGCGGTCTTAAGGGGTTGATTTTGCTGGAAACAAACACACAGCCCGGCATGACGCCCACGTCGCTGGCCCCAGAGCAAGCCGCCCATTGTGGCATTTCCTTCCCCGAGCTTTGCGCCTGGATCGTAAAGGACGCCTCATGCAATCGCTAGGCCGTGCCATCCCGATGCGCCGCGACCCGGCACCCAGCCGCTGGGCTTACCGGATGCAGCGGCTGTGGCTGACGCCGCTGTTTCGGGTCACAATGCGCATCGGCATGCCGATCTTTCTGATTGTGACCGTGGTGTCGATCTATCTGGCCGATGCCGACCGGCGCGCGGCCCTTGCCCGCTCTTATGCCGAGATCAAGACCAGTATCGAACAGCGCCCCGAATTCATGGTCGGGTTGATGGCCATTGACGGCGCCTCGCCCGAATTGACCGATGCCGTGCGGGCCAAGGTCCAGCAGCCTTTGCCGATCTCGCGGTTCGACCTTGATCTGGATGCGATCCGGATGCAGGCCGAAAGCCTGGATGCCGTGGCCTCGGCCCTGGTCAGGGTGGGGGCGGGTGGCGTGCTGCAAGTGACGATCACGGAACGTGTGCCGGCCTTCCTGTGGCGCTCGGACGCGGGCCTGATGATGATTGACGCCACGGGCCACCGCATCGCCGGATTGTCGGATCGGTCCGACCGGTCTGATCTGCCCCTGATTGCCGGGGCAGGGGCGGACGGGGCCGTGGGCGAAGCGGCGGCGATCCTCCAGGCCGTTGGCCCCCTTGCGCCGCGCCTGCGGGCGCTGGTGCGGATCAGCGAGCGGCGTTGGAACCTGGTTCTGGACCGCGACCAGACCGTATTTCTGCCCGCCCAGAACCCCATCGGGGCGCTTGAAGCTCTGATCGCCCTTAATCAGGCCGAGGACCTTCTGGCCCGCGACCTGACCTCGATCGATTTGCGCAACGAACACCGACCAGTGCTGCGCCTGGTGCCCTTCGCTTTGGAAGAATTGCGCCGTGCCCAGGGCATCGCCCCAACGGAGTCAAAAACATGACCGATCTTTACCAATCCCAGCGCGTGATGCGCAACATGCGCCGCGCCGCCCTGCAACGCGGGGTGATCGCCATACTAGATGTGGGGACCAGCAAGATCGCCTGCCTGATCCTGCGCTTTGACGGGCTGGAAGAAAAACTGGACAGCGACGGCGTCGGCTCGATGGCCGGGCAGTCGAATTTCCGGGTGATCGGGGCGGCGACGACCAAATCGCGCGGGGTGCGCTTTGGCGAGATTTCGGTGATGAACGAGACCGAACGCGCCATTCGCACCGCCGTGCAGGCCGCGCAGAAGATGGCCAATGTGCGGGTCGATCACGTCATCGCCTGCTTCTCGGGGGCCGAGCCGCGCAGTTATGGCCTGGCCGGTGAGATCGAATTGCAGGATTCGGTGGTGACCGAGCAGGACGTGGCCCGGGTGATGGCCGCTTGCGACGTGCCCGACATTGGCGAGGGGCGCGAAGTAGTGCACGCCCAGCCGGTGAATTTCGCGCTGGATCACCGCACCGGTCTGGCCGATCCGCGCAACCAGATCGGCAACCGGCTGGCTTGTGATCTTCACCTTTTGTCGGTCGAAGCCTCGGTCGTGCAGAACCTGCTTTATTGCATCAAACGCTGCGATCTGGACCTGGCTGGCATTGCCTCGTCGGCCTATGTCTCGGGCATCGCCTCGCTGGTCGAGGATGAACAGGAACTGGGGGCCGCCTGCATCGACATGGGCGGCGGGTCGACCGGCATCTCGGTCTTTATGAAAAAGCACATGATCTATGCGGATAGCGTGCGCCTTGGCGGCGATCATGTCACGTCAGACATCGCCAAGGGTCTACAAGTGCCGCTGGTGGTGGCCGAGCGGATCAAGACCAAACATGGCGGGGTGCATGCCACGGGCATGGACGACCGCGAGATGATCGAGATCGGCGGCGACAGCGGCGATTGGGACAAGGACCGTCGCCAGATCAGCCGCACCGAGCTGATCGGCATCATTCGCCCGCGCATCGAAGAGATCCTGGAGGATGTCCGCGTGCGCCTTGACATCGCAGGCTTCGACCATTTGCCCAGCCAACAGATCGTGCTGACCGGCGGGGCAAGCCAGATCCCGGGTCTGGACGGGCTGGCAAGCCGCATTCTGGGTCAAAGGGTGCGCCTGGGGCGGCCCCTGCGGGTGCAGGGACTGCCGCAAGCGGCGACAGGGGCGGCGTTTTCCTCAATCGTGGGGCTATGTCTGTTTGCCGCACACCCGCAGGACGAGTGGTGGGACTTCGACATTCCGGTCGAACGCTATCCGGCGCGCTCGTTGAAGCGGGCCTTCAAATGGTTCAAGGACAATTGGTGATCCGCTACATCCTGACAAATAGGCGACATGGCGCGGAATTCTTGGCGAAATTCCCCATATTATGTGGGTGCTTTGATGTTTTTGCGTGACCTTGGTCAGGGTTGTGGATAGAATCGTGGATAAGTCGGCCTGTGCGGGCCGATCCTGGGACGAAACGGCAAAAAGCAGCGCGCGGCAGCTGCGGCTCAACAAAAACGGCGGGACGTACAATGACATTGAATCTGACAGTGACCTCGCAGCGCGAAGAATTGAGGCCGCGCATCACCGTTTTCGGCGTTGGTGGCGCCGGTGGCAACGCGGTCAACAATATGATCGACAAGCAGCTTGAAGGTGTCGAATTCGTTGTGGCCAATACCGATGCCCAGGCGCTGCAGCAAAGCCGGGCCCATTCCAAGATCCAGATGGGTCTGAAAGTGACCGAGGGCCTGGGGGCGGGCGCGCGCCCGACCGTTGGTGCTGCCGCAGCCGAAGAAACGATCGAAGAGATCGTGGATCACCTTGCCGGGGCGCATATGTGCTTTATCACCGCAGGCATGGGTGGCGGCACCGGCACCGGTGCGGCCCCGATCATCGCCCAGGCGGCGCGTGAGTTGGGCGTGCTGACCGTCGGCGTCGTGACCAAGCCCTTCCAGTTTGAAGGCAACAAAAGGATGCGCCAGGCCGAAGAGGGGATCGATGCCCTGCAAAAGGTCGTTGATACGCTGATCGTCATTCCGAACCAGAACCTGTTCCGCCTGGCCAATGAGCGCACCACCTTCACCGAAGCCTTCGCCATGGCGGATGATGTGCTTTATCAAGGTGTCAAGGGCGTCACGGACCTGATGGTCCGCCCCGGCCTGATCAACCTCGACTTTGCCGATGTCCGCGCCGTGATGGACGAAATGGGCAAGGCGATGATGGGCACGGGCGAGGCGACCGGTGAAAACCGCGCGGTTCAGGCCGCTGAAAAGGCCATTGCCAACCCGCTTCTGGACGAGATTTCGCTGCACGGCGCCAAGGGTGTGTTGATCAACATCACCGGGGGCTATGATCTGACCCTGTTCGAACTTGACGAAGCCGCCAATATCATCCGCGAAAAGGTCGATCCGGACGCCAATATCATCGTGGGCTCGACCCTGGATACCAGCATGGAAGG
>JAYSWK010000157.1:0-2064 GCA_043718085.1 Rhodobacterales bacterium | reverse complement strand
CGCTTGGCGGCATAGTCGCGGAACGCTGCCGTCAGCGCCACCATCCCCTGCACCCCGGTCAGTTGCAGATGCAAAAGCTCTGCCCCGCCGAAAAGATGCATGTGGCTTTCCACGAAGCCCGGCAAAAGCGTCCGCCCACCCGCCTCGACAACCTTGGTCCCGGGCCCGCGCAGCGCCATGACCTCGGCCGTGGAACCCACGGCCACAATCCGCCCCGCCGTCACCGCCACCGCTTCGGCCCTTGGCCGCCCCTCATCCATCGTCAAGACCCTGGCCCCGGAAATGATCATGTCCGCCGTCATCGTCCACCTTTAGATTGGCTCAATTGTCTGGCCGGTCCCTTGGGGGGCAGCGCCCCCAACCCGCTCGGCCATCACGCACAGCATTTCAAACATCAAACTGACGCCAAGCCAAGCCGTTCCGCCACTGGCATCGAAGGGCGGAGAAACCTCGACCAGATCCGCCCCCACCACATTCACCCCCCGCAAACCCCGCGCCACCTGCAAGGCCTGCCACGAGTTCGGCCCGCCCACCTCTGGCGTCCCCGTCCCCGGCGCAAACGTCGGATCGACAAAGTCGATGTCATAGGTGACATAGGTGTCCCCCTGCCCCACGATCTCGCGTGCCTCGGCCATCACATCTTCCACCCCCCGCGCGTGAAACTCAGGCATAGGGATGATGCGAATGCCGACACTGGCCGCAAAATCCCAATCCTCCCGCCCGTAAGCCGTGCCGCGAATGCCGATGATGACATAGCGTCTGGGGTCCAGAAGACCCTCTTCCACGGCGCGTCGGAAGGGCGTGCCGTGGTTGTAGCGGCTGGTGCCGAAGTAGATGTCGTTCAGATCGGTATGGCTGTCGAACTGGATCATGCCCAGCGGACGGCCTTTCGCCATGGCGCGCAGGATCGGCAAGGTGCACAGATGGTCGCCCCCTCCGGTCAAGGGGAGGATGCCCGCCGCCCTGACGCGCGCATAGAACGCCTCCATCCGCGCCAGACTGTCCATCAGGTCCGCCGGATTGGGTGCGACATCCCCCAGATCGGCACAGCGCGCCAGTTCAAACGGCGCCACCCAGGTTGCCCCGTTCTGCGCCCGGATCATCGTGGACAGATCGCGCAGCTGGCGCGGCCCGTGGCGAGGGCCCGGCCGGTTGGTCGTCCCGCCATCCCAGGGCGCGCCGATCAGACCGATCTGGACCTGGTTGAAACGGGGGTGGTCAAAGCCCACATGCGGCAACCGCATGAAGGTCGGTATGCCCGCGAATCGCGGCAGATCAAACCCCGACACCGGTTGAAAGAAGCTGTCCCCCGCCTGACCCGCCATTGCGCCGCGCCCCCCTTGATTGCCTGTTCCGCCCAGTGAACCACCCCGACCTGCCCCGCTCTGGCCCGTCCGCGACATGCACACGGCGCGAAATCGCATCCTGACCCCGCTTGCGCATGACCCACCCTTGACCCGCCCCCCCCTTTTGGTCCTTATCGGCAGCAACCCGACAAAAGGCCTAAATCCATGTTCAGCAAATCCCCCGATCCGACCTCTGCCCCCGCTGGCACCGGCCTTGCCAATCGCCCGTCGGGCAGCAATGCCAAATCCGTTCTGGCCCAGGATCTGCGGATCACCGGCGAAATCACATCCACCGGAACGATCGAAGTTCTGGGCGAGATCGAGGGCAACCTGACCGCGCGTGGCCTGATCGTCGGGGCCGAAGGCCGCATGAACGGCACCGTCTCGGCCGAAACCGTCGAGGTCAAGGGCCGCCTTGATGGCCAGGTCGCCACCCAAGCCTTTGCCCTGCGCGCGACAGCGGTTGTGGCGGCCGATATCACCTATTCGACCCTTGTGATCGAAAGCGGGGCCGAGATCGAGGGCAAGTTCACGCTGAACAAGGCCTGATCTGAACGACCGGTGCGTGGCTCTGGCAGCGCCCGCTTTCTGCGGCTATTCATGGCACAACCAACAAAAGGCCCGCCATGACCAGTGACATCCTGCTTTGCCAGACCGATGGCGCCGTCACCACCCTCGTGCTCAATTCCCCGGCCACGATCAACGCCTTGTCCACGCC